>JBPXJX010000493.1:0-2729 GCA_051715525.1 Bacteroidales bacterium | reverse complement strand
TAATTGCTTTTGGTCGTCCGTTCATTAATAACCCCGATTTGGTTTATAGATTGCAGAATGGCAAGCCCTTAAATACTGAGCTTGATATGACAAAATTCTATACTCCAGATGAAAAAGGTTATACTGATTATGCATTTTCAGAATAATTTTCTAAAAAAACATGTAAGTAATTAAAATTATTCTTATCATTGCAATCGAAATAAAAGCCGATTTATGAACAATCGTTTGGCCACTTGCACTATAAAACATGACATTATGCTTAAGAAAAGCATGATGAAGAAAAACATGTTTATGGGTAAGAAGGAAAAGCTGTGCAGGCCAAAACTAGAGGATTGATGTGAAAAAACTATAACATTAATATAAAAGACAAAGGCCTGCAGAATTCTGCAGGCCTTTTTTGTTTAACTCTTAACCATAAAAAAAAATGAAAGTTTTGAAGTTTGGAGGAACTTCGGTTGGAACTGCCCAACGAATCAGAAATCTTGCGGAGATTATTCCGTCGAGTGAGCCTATCATTGTTGTTTTATCGGCAATGTCGGGTACAACCAATTCATTAATCGCCATTGCCGATGAGGCAATAAAGGGCAACATAGAAAAATCGATGGATTTGGCAAAGGAACTTGAGGCTAAGTATTACAATACTAGCAACGAGCTTTTCTTTACAAATCTTTATAAAAAACGTGGTGAAGAGTTTATCAATGATATGTTTAGTAAGATTTATCAAGATATCCGCAGAGGGTTCATTGGAAATGCCTATAACGAAACAGTTGCAACTGGTGAATTATTATCGACAGGACTATTTCATCTATATCTAACTGAGCAGAATAGAAACTCAGCATACATCTCTGCGCTTAACTATATGAAGACAAATGCTGATAAAGAACCAGATTACGACTTCATTAATGAGATGGTTGGACGTACACTCGACAGCCATTTTAGCGCTACAATATTTGTAACACAAGGATTTATCTGCAGAAATGCTAATGGGGAGGTTGATAATCTAGGGCGCGGTGGTAGCGACTACTCGGCAGCAATTCTTGGAAATGTAGTAGATGCCAGTGAAGTGCAGATTTGGACTGATATAGATGGTATTCATAATAACGATCCTCGCTTTGTTGAAGGAACATCAGCTATCCGCGAATTATCGTTTGATGAGGCAGCTGAGCTGGCTTACTTTGGAGCAAAAATTCTTCACCCCGCAACAATTTATCCATGTAGCAGAAAAGGAATTCCGGTTATCCTCAAGAACACGCTTCAACCCAGCGATCCAGGGACGATAATCAGCCATCATTATAATCCATCGGGGGTTAAGGCAATTGCTGCGAAGGATGGCATAACTGCCATTAAAATTCGCTCGTCGAGGATGTTGATGGCGCACGGTTTTCTCAAAAAAATCTTCCAGATTTTTGACGATTACTCCACTGCGGTAGATATGATTACAACATCCGAAGTTGCTGTATCGCTAACTATTGATAACACTAAGAATCTAGATAATATAATTGGAGAACTTAGTGAGTTTTCATCAGTAGAGGTAGATAGTGAACAATCAATCATTTGTATTGTAGGTGATTTTGTAGCAGATAGGAAAGGTTATGCAGGAAGAATTTTTAAAACGCTAAAAAACATTCCTATCAGAATGATCTCTTACGGTGGTAGCGACCATAACATCTCTATTCTAGTAAGTAGCGAACATAAAGTTGAGACTCTTAGAGCCTTACATGAGATTGTTAATGAAAACAAACTAGTAGAAGCATAAGCCATGGTAACACTCAGAACAATTGGCGATTTGGAGTCGAATCCAACGCCATTCTACTATTACGATACAAACCTTTTGGAGCAAACTCTTGATAGAGTTAAAGAGACTTCCAACAAATATGGCTATGAAGTTCATTATGCTGTAAAGGCCAATGCAAATCGTAAAATTCTTACACGCATCGCTTCGTTTGGTTTAGGTGCCGATTGTGTAAGCGGAAACGAGATTGAACTTGCTTTAAGATGTGGCTTTAAACCACAAAATATTGTATTTGCAGGTGTAGGTAAAACCGATCATGAAATTGCCTCTGCTCTTGATAAAGGAATTTTCTGCTTCCACTGTGAATCGGTGCAGGAGTTGCAAGTTATTAATCAACTTGCCAATGAGCGCTCCATCGTTGCTAAGGTTGCTCTTCGACTTAATCCTGATGTAAAAGCTGGTACGCACAAGCATATTACAACCGGGATGATTGAGAACAAATTCGGCCTATCTGTTGAAGAAGTTAACGAAGCAAAATCATTACTTCCAGAGTTAAGAAGTATTGAACTTATTGGCTTGCATTTCCATATTGGTTCGCAAATTACAAACCTCGAGGTGTTCAGAAGCCTATCATTAAAGGCCAACGAGCTTAAGAAAGAGCTATTTCCAAATAGTAACTTCAAATACATCAATATGGGTGGTGGTTTAGGGATCGATTATGCTGAGCCTAATAGAAACCCCATTGCAGAATTTGAAGGTTATTTCAGAACATTCCATGAGAATCTCCAATTGGAGCCTAACCAGAAAGTTCACTTTGAGCTTGGTCGCGCTATTGTTGCCCAGTGCGGAAGCCTTATAACTAAAGTGACCTATGTTAAGGGATCTGCAGCACGTAAGTTTGTAGTAGTTGATGCTGGAATGAATGATTTAATTCGCCCAGCGCTATATGATGCAAGCCACTCAATTGTAAATCTTTCTTCGAATGGTGTTGCTTCTA
>JBPXJX010000492.1:0-3748 GCA_051715525.1 Bacteroidales bacterium | reverse complement strand
CCACCTTAACTCATTATAACCAGTTATTGGTTGAATGAACCCTAATTGGTAAGGTACCGATTTATAAGAAGTTGAGTCTCTTTTAAAGTCATCATTTCTATCTAATGATGTGTTAACAAAGAATCTTCCACCCGTTAAGCCAATATTTTGGCTTAGTTCAAACCCTAATGATGATGTATTTTTATTAACCTCAATATACTTGTAAGAGCCATCATTTTGCAAATCGGCTAAAAGGGATCTATTATAACTTAATGGTGAAGTTGTCATTCTTATGCTTGGCAAATATTCTGCTTTGTATGTCCTGTATTGCCAATATGAAGCTCTAAATCTATGTTTGGCAAGTATTGCCTGTGGCGACTGATCCTTTGCCATCTGAATAACTTCGTCCAAGGTTAGCCTGTTTACAGGCTTTTGAGCAAAGGTTGAGGTTAATGAGGTTATAACTGCTGATATGATTAAAAATACCTTTTTCATTTTCATTAAATATTTTATTCGTAACGTAACGATTCAATCGGATCTCTATCGGCTGCTCGCTTTGCTGGCGATAAACCAAAAATAACCCCAACTGCTGCCGATACCCCAAAGGCAATAAATACTGATAAAGGGCTGATTATTGTTAAAATTCCTGCAAAATGAGTTATCAATTTTGTGAGAATTATACCTAGGATTATTCCAATAAATCCTCCTGTAACACTTATAAGCACAGCCTCTGAAAGGAATTGCGCTACAATATCGGCCTTTTTAGCCCCAATGGCCATACGAGTACCAATCTCCTTAATCCGTTCCATTACGGAGGCAAACATGATATTCATAATCCCAATACCGCCAACAATCAAGGAGATACTTGCAATTGCACCTAGAACGATATTGAAAATATCCTTAGTCCTTTCCTGTTGCTTTAATAGCAGTTCAGGGACAGTAATCTCAAAATCTTTTACATCTGAGTGTCTGCGAAGCATCATTCGGCTTAATACTTCGGTGGTTGAGTTAATATCAGCCGTTTCTTTTACCTGGACAATCACCCTATCGAGTTGATGGTAGTTTTTAGGCGTTTGAGATTCAGTACTTCCACCAAAGCGAAAGAAAAAACCTCCGCCTGAGAATGAGCCTCCTTCAGAAAACTTCTTCGAATTAACCAATGCTCTATTCTGATAGCGTAAAAGCATGCTCTTAGCGGGTAAGTAAACATTATCGTTGTAAACGTTTACTCCAGCATTTTGCATGCCACTTACTGTTATGTCAGATTTTTTGAGTACCCCAATAACTTTAAGCCAAACCTGTCCAAATTTGATGTACTGCCCAATGGGGTCGACCTTACTAAAAAACTTAGTTTTAATATTTCCACCTATAACACATACAGTAATTCCGTGTTCTTCATGATAGTCGTTAAAGAAATTACCTTCCTCAATGGGTAGATTGTAGAGTTCGAAGTAGTCGATCGAAACGCCCATAATCTTGGCTGGTGTCCGAATACCCTCATATTGTACAAATGAGTTTAAGCTGATTTCTGGGCTGATTCTTGACACCGAAGGAACAATCTTTTTTATGGCATCAACATCAGCAAGGGTTAATCCGGGAGAGAACTTACGTTTCTGTTTATTGCCACTCTCATCTTGAGATTGCTGCTCGTCGGGTTCTTCAAAAATAGGGTTGATGATGATATTATTAACTCCAACCATTTTTATTTGGTCAAGAATTTCTTGCTGAGCACCCTTTCCTATTGCAAGCATACTGATAACTGCTGCAACACCAAAAATAATCCCAAGTGCAGTGAGTATTGATTTGAGTTTATTCGCTAAAATCGATTCGATGGCAATGTTTATATCGTGCACATATCTTTTATACATGCTATTTCACTTTTTTATGATTTATTGTATTTTATGATGGCTATTTAGGAGTTGAAGAAGCTGTAATCGTTTTTCCATCTGCCTTCCCTGATTTCATTTTTCCAAAATTTGCATTCCTAGGGTTCATCTCTTCGGTTTGCTGCTTTTTTAACTTCTCCTCTTCCAATTTTTTAGTTCTAATCTTCTCTTTTATAATAGGTATAAGATCTTCACCAATTCGTTCGAATGATTCAGGCTTTTCAGGGATAGAAAGGTAAACCTCTTCGTCTTGCTTCAAGCCCTTTTCAATAATAATACAATTCTCGTTCATATCGCCTGTCACAACAATTTGCTTTTTTCCACGCTTTGTGTAAACAAAGCTGAGGCTATCCTCGGCATGAATGGTTTCGAGAGGGAGGAACATAACGCTATCGTAAGTGTTTGTAACTACCTGATTACTTGTAGTCATCGATGGGCGAAGAATTGGGTCAAACCCATCAACTCTGATAGCCACTTCAAATACTTTAGCATCGGTATTGGGGAGCTGCTCACCGATATTGGCAACTTCAAAAACTTCACCATTGTACTTCTTCTCGGGGAAGGCATCAACGCCAATTCTTACCTTTTGGCCTTTTTTAACCTTGCTTACATCAATCTCGTTAACATAGGTTTTTGAGTTCATAACAGATAAATCAGGAAGTGTAGCAACGGTTAGGTCCCATGGGCTAACTGTGGAGCCTACTTTACGTTTTTGTCCACTCCATTCGCGGTAGTATATTACCATACCCGGTTTTGGCGCTTTAATAACAAACTTGCTGAGTATATCCATCATATCCTGCTTCTCGCGCTTTTGTTTATCGAGGTTAATCTTTACTTCTTTCATTGAAGCTTCGGATTGTTCCCTTTTAAGGTTATAGTTATACATCGCCTGTTTATAGGATCTTTCAGACTTATCGAGATTAATTTGAGCTTGACGCTGTGTGGCTGGGGGCTCAAACTTTGATTGATCAACTACAATCTGCTTCTCTTCCATTTCAAACTTAAGATTTACAAGCGAATTTCTCAATTCACGAAGATTAAGAGTTGTGTCGAGTTGGGTTTTTAAATAAGCTTGTTGGCTCTTTTCTAGTTCATCTTCAATCTCCTTAAGCCTATTACTTAGGGCAGATCTATCTAAAGTAGCTACATATGCACCCGAGTCAACTACCGTACCTTCTGGGATTAAATCTTGAATTTTAACATCCGAAATCCGGAAACTTCGACCTCGTAACTCGGCAGGAGCTTCAATGTCTTCAGAGTTTTGAGCTTTTAGCTCACCAGTAACAGTTACTACTACTTCGAATAATCCTGTTGTTGCTTTAGTGAATTGGGGAGCATTTTTACTTTTATTGCTTGATCCGAATATTAAATAAAGAATGATTAAAACAGCAAAGGCTGAAATAGCAATTATTATCTTTTTCTTCATTTTGAATAAAAATTGGTTAGGTTTTAAATTTGGTTCTTTGATAGATAAAAGTAAAAATTGTTTAACACGTATTAAGTTAATAATACGTTAAAATTTATAAAATATTGTTTTTTAGATTATTACTTTATGATGTTTATCTTTTCCATCATTTTTTTAGCTAACTCATCAGCTTTTGATGGATTTTTACTTTCAGCATAAATTCTAATAATAGGTTCGGTATTGGATTTACGCATGTGTACCCAACCCTCTTCAAAATCAATTCTTAGTCCATCCTCTTGATTTATTGGAAGATTTTTGCTTTCCTCTGCAATTACTTTTAATATGTTATCAGGATCGATCCCTTTTTTCAACTCAATCTTATTTTTTGAGATAAAATAATCGGGGTATAATTTTCTAAGTTCGGAGCACTTTTTACCAGTTTTAGCAAGATGACTTAAGAATAGGGCAACACCAACTA
>JBPXJX010000491.1:0-2868 GCA_051715525.1 Bacteroidales bacterium | reverse complement strand
TGACCATATCGACGGGGACCCACCCCTTCCCATCCCGAACAGGGACGTTAAGCCCGTCAGAGCCGATGGTACTGCGAAAGCGGGAGAGTAGGACGTCGCCACCCATCACAGCCCTTGACAACTTCAAGGGCTGTTTTTTTTTAATATCTTTTGTACTTTTTAACTATTACTCCTCTTTTCTAATCTATTCACTTATAGATATTATAAGATAAATTTGGATTATATTTGCACTCCAAATGAAAAAGCGTATACTATTTAGAATTCTACCTCTTGTTATTGTTATTGCATTATTGCAGAGGTTTTGTTTAGCTGGTGAGTTTCCCCATCGGACTGAAATAGTATTTTCAGATACTTTAATAAAAGATAAAAGCAAAAGTTCAATTGATACTATTAGTGTTGATACAAATTCCATTCGTAAACTTTTATCAAAAAACATACTCTATTACCTTAATGGGATTGATACAAGCACAAGGTATATTGCTTGGCGACTAAATCCTATTAATTTTGACATAAAGCCCGAGCAAAGTGTTGACACATCAATTTATTTTCCTCACCTTTTTTTGCCTGTAAATAATCGATTTGAAACATATACTACTCTAGGTAATATTGGTGCTCCAATCCAACCAGATCATTTTTTTAGCAGAAATAACAAAACCGATTTTTTATTTTCAAAAAATTATGAAAGTTATAGTTCTAAAGCGATAGAGCAAAAACATTATTTTTTGAGAAGACCACTAACAGTACTTGTTTATACTTCAGGGGGAGGTTCAAGTATTGCTGAACAAACATTAAAAGTTTTACATAGTCAAAATGTTAACAAATATTTTAATTTAGGTTTTTCATACGAACATTTTGGAACGAAAGGTATTTATAAGAACCAAACAACAAAAGATAATTTTTTCACTTTCTTTGGTAGTTACTATAGAAATCGTTTTACTGCGCAGGGTGCAATCAACTATAGTAGAATTAGAAATCAGGAGAATGGAGGCATAAAGCCAAAAAAAGGATACCTTAACCCTGACTTTTACATACAGGATACAACTTTAGATGCCAAAATAATACCTGTTAGCCTTTCAGCATCAAGCGAAATAAAAGAGAAAAGCATTTCGGGAATTGTTGGGTATGCAATTCTTAATCGTTGGGTTAAAGACAATGATGCTAAAGGAAAGGATATATTAGTTAGAAAGCCTGTATTTACTTTAAAAGCAATTTTTGATGCGAGTAAACAAACTCGCACTTATATTGACACAACAACTTCCTTTTATTCAAACTACTATATCAAAAAAGGGAATACGCATGACTCTGCAATGATTATACTATATCAGGCAACATTGCTTGGAGAGTTTGAACAACTTGCAAAATTTCCTGGGTTACCCGGACTAAGATTTTGGATTACCAGCACAAGTGGTAAATACTATTTTTTTAACCCATCCGATTTTCTATTTAAAAGAGAGGATGAAAAGTTGTATACTACAAATATTGGTACAGGCTTATTTAGTTACTCATCATACTTATCTTACAGCGGAGCATTAAGGTTATATTTGAATGGTTATCGAGCAGCTGACAAAGAGTTGCATGGGCAGATGATTATCTCACCATGGAAATCAAAAGAATTTCCTTATTTAAAAGGCAGCATTGAAATCACTGATAATGAACCGGATATTTTTATCAAAAAATACTACTCAAACCACTTTAAATGGGATAATCGCTTTGAAAAAGAGAAAAGGTATGTTCTTAGTGCTAGTATTGGTGCCGATAAATGGAGGTTTGAAGCCGGTTATAATATTGCAAGGATAAATAATTATATTTATTTTGGTACTGATACATTGCCAAAACAAGCTTCAGGTGTTACAATTACTTCAGCCTATGTGCTGAAAGAATTTAAACTGGGTCACTTTTATTCAACCAACAGGGTTGTTTGGCAGGCATATGATAACAAAGACGTCATTAACCTTCCCACTTTATCAGTATTTAGTGCACTATTCTTTGAGTTTGAAGTCGTGAAAAATGTCTTAAATGCTAGACTTGGAGCTAATGTTTTCTTTAAAACAAAGTTTTATTCAGATGCTTACTCACCAGCAACAGGTCAGTTTTACAATCAACGGGTGAAGCAATTAGGCGAATATCCTGTTGTAGATCTTTTTGCGGACTTTAAGTGGAAGCGAGCAATACTATTCCTAAAATACGAACATATAAATCAGGGAATGCCCAATAACGATTACTTCTCGGCATTGCATTACCCTTTAAATCAGAGAATTTTCAAGTTTGGAGTTTCATGGATTTTTTATGATTAATTATTTGAAATCCATTTTTTAAACAATACTAGTTATTAGGTGTTTCTGAATTAGTTAATCAAAAATATAGCTGATGGTGGTGTTTATCTTAAAGAAGATAAAGTATATTATATTGTTTATATCTGTAATTCTTTTTTCTTGTATTTTCAAGGATAATGGAATAGATAAAACAAAAAAATCTTCGCGCGATTTAGCGCAAATTTTAACTGAAGGGAAGATTGTTGCAGTTACGGATTTTGCATCAACAAACTACTTTCTTTATAAAGGTGAGCCAATGGGTTTCCAGTACGAAATGCTGCTCTCTTTAGCCTCAAACCTTGGTGTTAAACTCGAAATTATTGCTGAAAATAACCCAGAAGAAGCAATTAAGATGCTTCGAAAAGGGGAAGTTGATATTGTTGCCAACGATCTTTCCAACATAATAAATAATCAGAATGTATTAACCTCTGCTTCATATCGACAACTAACCTTATTGCTTATACAAAGAAAAGGATTGAATGTAATCAGGGACTTAAATGAACTTGCTTACAAGAAGGTACATGTTAAAGGTTTATCTGTTTCGGAGAAATATTTA
>JBPXJX010000490.1:0-1132 GCA_051715525.1 Bacteroidales bacterium | reverse complement strand
TTCTTATCAACTTCAAAGAATGTTCAACCATGCACCTTTCTTTAATTAAAATCTATTGAAGTAAAGCAACCGCTTTCTCAATTCTTTTTGCCGCCTCAACAAGCTTCTCATCAGATGTAGCATATGAAAATCTAATGTAGTTTGGTGCACCAAATGCCGAACCTGGCACAACTGCTACGTGAGCCACGTTTAGTAGGAACATCGATAAATCGTCGGAATTCTTAATAACAGTTCCGTTATATTGTTTTCCAAAGAAATATGAAATCTCAGGGAAAATATAGAATGCACCACCGGGCATATTGGTTCTAAAACCTTTAATCTTCGAGATTGCATCAACAACTAAATTACGACGACGAACAAAAGCCTCGCGCATAACTTTCACTGTTTCACCATCGGAGTTGAAAGCTGCGGTAGCTGCTTTTTGTGCAATTGAGCAAACGCCTGATGTTTGTTGACCTTGAAGTTTTGAACAAGCCTTTGCAATCCATTTTGCCGACGCGGAGAAGCCAATTCGCCAGCCTGTCATGGCATAACCTTTAGAAACTCCGTTTATAATAATAATTCTCTCGCGAATATTCTCGAACTGTGCTATGCTCTCGTGCTTTCCTGTAAAGTTGATATGCTCATAAATCTCGTCAGAAATCACGAGTAAATTTGGATGTTTAGCAACTATATCTGCAATGGCCTTTAGCTCATCTTGGGTATAAATACTTCCAGTTGGGTTTGATGGCGAGCAAAGCATCAAAACTCTAGATTTTGGAGTAATCGCATCCTCAAGTTGTTTTGGAGTAATCTTAAAATCGTTATCCAAACCAGTCTCAATTACTACACTCTTACCTTCAGAAAGTTTAACCAATTCGACATAGCTAACCCAATATGGAGAAGGAACGATAACCTCATCACCTTTATCAACAACGCAAAGAAGTACGTTTGAAAGGCTATGCTTTGCACCACCCGATACTACAATTTGATCAGGAGAAAAAGTAAGGTTGTTTTCTCTTTTAAGTTTTCCACAGATAGCGTCTAATAAATCCTTATAACCCGCAATTGGTGAATAAAATGAATAGTTTTCATCTATCGCTTTTTTGGCAGCATCTTTCACAAAATCGGGTGTAAAAAAATCTGGCTCGCA
>JBPXJX010000489.1:0-1216 GCA_051715525.1 Bacteroidales bacterium | reverse complement strand
TAGTTTATAGTTGACCCCGCTGCTGCAGCAAGCCTAACACGCGAAAAAACTCCTTGGCTTGTTGGCACCTGCTCATGGAATGAACCGCTTATAAAGAAAGCTGTGGTTTGGCTATGCCAAAGGCTTAACAAGCCAATTCTTAAGCTTACCGACCGCGATTACAATGATAATGGCATGAGCGATTTGCTTGCCAACTTTGGCCCAGCCTACAAGCTCAATATCAAAGTATTTAACCAAATGCAGCACACCATAACCGGCTGGCCCGGTGGTAAGCCAAATGCTGACGATTCAAATAGGCCTGAAAGAAGAAATCCATTCCCTAAACGCGTTCTGGTTTTCAGCCCTCACCCCGATGATGATGTAATATCGATGGGCGGTACGCTTTTTAGATTAGTTGAACAGGGTAACGAAGTTAACGTTGCATATCAAACCAATGGAAACATATCGGTTAGCGATGAGGATGTAGTTCGTTATGCCGATTTCATGAATATGTATAACAGCTCATCATCAGAAAAAGCCAACCACTCGGGCAAATGGTACAATCAAGTAATCAACTTCATCGAGACAAAAAAACCGGGTCAAGTAGATATTCCTGAAATTCAAAACATAAAAGCCCTAATTCGCCAAGGCGAAGCAAAAGCCGCATGTCGATTTATTGGTATAAACGAGTCTAAAATTCAGTTTTTAGATATGCCTTTCTACAAAACCGGGACTATTAAAAAAAATTCTTTAACCCAGGCTGATATTCGAATAGTCGTGGAAACACTGCGAAAAGTTAGGCCGCATCAGATTTACGCTGCAGGCGATTTATCGGATCCTCATGGTACGCATCGTATTTGCCTATCGGCAATTCAACAGGCAATTGAAATGGTTAAAAACGATGATTGGTTTACCGATTGCTGGGTTTGGCTTTACCGCGGATCGTGGCAGGAGTGGGATGTTGCTGAAGCAGAGATGGCTGTACCCATTAGCCCAGAGGAGCTTATTAAAAAACGCCGCGCCATATTCAAGCATCAAACCCAAAAGGATAGAGCCCTATTCCCAGGCTTCGATGAGCGCGAATTTTGGGAACGTACCGAAGAGCGAAATAAGAATACAGCAATCCTTTACAATGCGCTAGGAATGGCCGAATACGAAGCAATTGAAGTATTCGTAAAAATGAAACAAGGTTAGTTTTTTTTAAAGTTTAGTTTCGATTAGTTTAGGTAGTTGCAGA
>JBPXJX010000488.1:0-5698 GCA_051715525.1 Bacteroidales bacterium | reverse complement strand
TGCAAATTCATGCCATTACTCAATTCAATATTTAGCTGGTTTAATACTAAGAGGTTGCACCAGATTGAACTATTTCGCCAATTCCCTTTCGAGGTGCAGCAAGAAAATCTTTTTAAGTTAATATCAAAGGCTAAGGATACTGAGTATGGAAAGAAATACGATTTTGAATCCATAAAAACCATTGAAGATTTTCAAAAACGATTACCCATTGTCGAATACGAAGGAATTAAGCCTTATATCGATAAGCATCGCGAGGGACAGCAGAGCATCCTGTGGCCTGGTACCATTAAATGGTTTGCAAAATCGTCGGGTACTACAGCCAATAAAAGCAAATTTATTCCTGTAAGCAGCGATGCGCTTGAAGAGTGCCATTTTCGTGGAGGAAGAGATATTTTAGCTATTTACACAAATCATAACCCCGAATCTCAAATTTTTTCAGGGAAAGGGTTAACGTTAGGGGGTAGCCATCAAATCGATAATTTTAGCATCGACTCTTATTACGGCGATCTTTCTGCAATTCTTATCGAGAATATCCCGTGGTGGGCCGATTTTATTCGTACTCCTAGTCAAAAAGTTGCACTTATCCCCGAATGGGAGGAAAAACTTGAAAAGCTAACACACGAAACGATTAAAGAGAACGTAACGAGTATTGCAGGAGTTCCTTCGTGGAATTTGGTTATGATTAAGCATATACTTAACTATACTGGAAAAAATAATTTACTTGAAGTTTGGCCAAATCTTGAACTATTTACCCATGGTGGTGTTAGTTTTACACCATATCGTGAGCAATTTCATAGGTTAATCCCATCTTCAAGTATGAATTATATGGAAGCATATAATGCAAGCGAAGGTTTTTTTGGAATTCAAGATGATCCAAAAAACGACTCAATGCTTTTAATGCTCGATTATGGTATGTTTTACGAATTTATACCAGTTGAGGAAGTTTTTAGTGCTAACCCAACCGCTTTAACTGTAAAAGATGTTGAATTAAATCGTAATTATGCTCTTGTAATAAGCACTAGTAGCGGTCTTTGGCGATATTTGATAGGCGATACAATAATGTTTACATCTATATTCCCGCATAAAATAAAAATTACCGGGCGAACACGCCACTTCATTAACGTATTTGGCGAAGAAGTTATCATTGATAATGCCGAGAATGCCCTTAAGAAAGCATGTGAGAAAACGGGTGCCATGGTTAAGGAGTATACAGCAGCACCAATATTTATGGATGAAAAAACTAAAGGAGCGCACGAATGGTTAATCGAGTTTGAACGCCCACCTGCCGATCTCGAATTTTTTACTCAGATTCTCGATAATGCTCTATGTTCAATTAACTCCGATTACGAAGCAAAGCGTTATAAGGGCATAACACTAGAAATGCCAACAGTTAGGAGTCTTAATAGTGGAGCATTTTTTATGTGGATGAAAGAACGAGGAAAGCTTGGTGGTCAGAACAAAGTCCCCCGTTTATCCAATTCGCGTGAATATATCGAACAGCTAATCGAATTAAATAAACGATGCTGCAATGAAAAGTAAAATCAGTATTACTGTTGCTTTAGCGGTTTTTCTATTTGTGCTCGATACCTTTTCGGCAAGAGGCCAATGCTATTTTGCACAAACCGATAAGCTTAACAATGTTTGGGTATTAGATGGTCCTGAACTTATTTGCTTTGATAAAAATCTTAAAAAGATAGGTTCTTATGCTAACCTAATGTTAGGGAATCCTTCAACGATAGATGTTTCTGACCCATTGAAAGTAGCTCTTTTTTACCCACAAACTAAATCGTTGGTTTTGTTAAATAGTAAACTTGCTGTTATTGGAAACCCAATATCGCTGAGCGATCAGGGTATTGGCGATGCAATTCTTGCTTGCCGAAGTGGCAAAAGGGGTTTTTGGATTTACGATCGGTCAAAAGGGGAGATAATACATTTCGATTCTAACCTTGATCAATCTGGCCAGAAAATTATTCTTGATGTTTCTTATTCCGATCAAATTCCAATCTATATGCAGGAGTCAAGTGGTGTCCTTTATGTGGCATTCAAAGGTAAAGGAATAAGTAGATTCGATGCATTTGGGGCAACCCTCGCCCAATTGCCTATGAGCATCGACTCTCATTTTTTAGTATCTAGTAATAAGATTTATTACCAAGCAAACGATAAATCATTTGTGTATGATATTGAAAACCATAAAAATATACCTCTTGATTTGACTTTAAATTGCTTACCAATTTTATTCAATGGTAAGTTTTACTATTTTGATACAAGTCGGAAAGCTGTTGACAAATTGTGACTAAAAAAAGGTTGAGTAGGTTTAAACTTTTGTAATTTTATCAAGCATAAATTGTGCAAGAAACCCTAATAAAATTAACATGCATATAGCTGTTGCCGGAAATATCGGTTCCGGAAAAACCACCCTAACTCGCCTACTTGCAAAGCATTATGGTTGGAAACCCCATTTTGAGGATGTTGACGATAACCCTTATCTTAACGATTTTTATGAGGATATGCAACGTTGGAGCTTTAACTTGCAAATCTATTTCCTAAATAGCCGATTTGGTCAAATTGTTGATATCCGACGCAAAGGCGATACAGTTATTCAAGACCGAACAATTTATGAGGATGCACATATCTTTGCACCCAACCTTCATATTATGGGTTTAATGTCTACCCGCGATTTTAACAACTACCTCAACCTTTTTAGCCTGATGAGTTCGCTCATTCAACCACCCGATTTACTTATTTATCTTAGAGGGTCAGTGCCAACTTTAGTTAGCCAAATACAAAAAAGGGGGAGAGATTATGAGAAAAACATTCGATTAGATTATCTGCAGCGACTTAACGAGCGTTACGAGGCGTGGATCGAAACTTATACGCTTGGGAAGATGCTAATTATTGAGGTTGATAATATGAACTTTGCCGATAAACCCGAGGATTTGAGAATGGTAATCAATAAGATTGATGCATTGATACACGGGTTATTCTAGTTTGTCAATATATCTTTTGTATAAACTAGGTAATCGCTTATATTTGATTATAAATCAAAAAAATAAGCACATGAATAAGGTTCTTACCTCAGCTATTGCGCTAATTTTTATTAGCGCAATGTTTTTGTGTTGTAAAAAAGACGATAACAGCACAGCAACCAACTCAATAACTATTACCGGAACATTTACCATAGGCGATAAAACCTATACAAACCCAACGTTTGATATTGGGGATCCAAACCTTCATAAAGGTATAATACGCCCAAACTATCAGGTTCAAAAGTATCCTACTTCAAACATGATATATATTGAGCCAGTTGATATCTATGATTTAGGTAACAATATTGCTTTAAACTACTATTACTCAATTTACTCCGATGCAGTTGGTGCAGATATAAGCTCAAGCGCTTATATTGGTGTTTACTTAAACTCAGAAAAGGGTGAAGGTGTTTGGCTTTACTGCGACAATCTTTTAACTACAGTAACAAAAGTAGGAGAAGTGGATGATTATATTGAAGGAACTTACGAGGGATTATTTACAGAAAGCCCAGCAAAAAAAGATGTAGTTGAATACCCTGTTGCTGGTAAATTTAAAGTTAAACGTTACGAGTTTATTGAAAAGTAGGTATAAAATGGATTTCTTAAAAGTGTATCTTTAATATCTATTGATACACTTTTTTTATACTCAGTTTGTATTTTACGAAAAATGAGTTACTTTAGTTCTTCGAATACAATCTTTTAAAATTAACTTTAAGAAATAAAACAATGAAAAAATTATTAACATCAATTTTCGCAATTGCCTTAATTGGCCTTGTTTTCAACTCTTGTAAAAAGGATGATGAAACTGTACTTGATAATTCAATTACCATCGAGGGTACATTCACCATTGGTGATAAAACCTTTACCAACCCAACCTTTGATTTGGGAAAAGCTGATGAACATGAAGGTTATGTGAGACCAAATTACCAAGATCTTAAATCTGTAGTTCCTAATATGATTAAGATTCAACCAATAGAAGAGGGAATTGATGTAGAGAATGATTTTTGGTTAGAGTACGATTATTATGTTTATTCAGATAGCCCAGGTACTGATATTGAATCGGAAGCCTATCTTTCTATTTATCAGCCAATTGCTGTAAAATCAAGTGGCGATGGCCTTTGGCTTTATTGTGGCAACCTCAAAACTACGATAACCAAAGTAGGAGAAGTTGGTGACTATATTGAAGGGACCTTAGAAGGGACCTTTTCTCTAAGTAAAAAAGCAGAAACTACTTATCCTGTTAAGGGTAAATTTAAAGTAAAACGTATAGCATACGAAGAACTCAATAAACGTTAACAAATTACAAAGGGAGCTTAAAAAGAAAAGCTCCCTTTTTTATGATCTTTGCAAAGAACTTAAAATTCATTAATTTCGTTTTATTATTCAATTATAAATTTAAACATAGATTAAAATCATGAAAAAACTAGTAACAACAATTTTCGCAATTGCCTTAATTGGCCTTGTTTTCAACTCTTGTAAAAAGGATGATGAAACTGTACTTGATAATTCAATTACCATCGAGGGTACATTCACCATTGGTGATAAAACCTTTACCAACCCAACATTTGATTTTGGGACACCAGAACAAAACCAAGGTTATTTAGTTAATTATATCCAAAAATCAGAACCTGAGGGTTATGTTAAAATTAGTAGTGGTGAAGAGGATATCGATCTAGGTGATGGAATTTATTTAGATTACGACTTAAAGGCTTACATTATTGCTGCAGGTGAAACTAGTGATACTTGGATTGAATTTACTTTTTATAACGAACAAGATGATTATTTAAGTTTTTATAGCACTACCTTTACTACTAAAATAACAAAAATTGATGAAGTTGGAGGGTATATTGAAGGAACCTATGAGGGAGTTGTTTCAAATTCCCTAGTTGCAAAGGGAGTAGAGGCTGATTACCCTGTTAAAGGAAAATTTAAGGTAAAACGTATTGCTATTAATACTAAGTAATAGTTTTAAAGTTTGAATTTTAAAAAGTGTATCTCAAGTATTTGAGATACACTTTTTTGTTTTTAAAAATGAATATTGTTGTCTCATACATTTGAAAGAAAAGAATTACAGATATAAATTTTTAAGTGTGATTTTAGATTAATTGAACAATTGTTTTATACAGTGGTTTACTAGTCCAATAGTTAAATACTTATTACTAACCATAAATATTAATAGAATGAAAAAAGTATTATCAGCATTTATTGCTTTAGCCTTTGTTGGCATTGTTTTTAGCTCCTGCAAAAAGGACGAATCAGGCCTTGACAACTTTATCACAATTAAGGGAACTTTTACTGTTGGCGATAAAACGTTTACTGACCCAACCTTTAATTTAGGAAGCTCTGATGATTTAACCGCATTCCTTGCCCATTCTAATGGGGAAGAAGGATTTAAAAAAGTTAAGGTTGAAAACGAAATGATCGATTTGGGTAATGATTACTCATTGGATTATGAATTAGAGGTTAATTCAGTAAATCCTGGAACAGATCTAGAAGTCAAAGCTTTCCTTAGAGTTTATCAGAATAATGTTTTAAAAGGTCAAGTATTTGAAATTAGCCTAACATCAGGTAAGGCTGAGATAACTAATATTGGGGATGTTGGGGGGTATATCGAAGGGTCTTTTAATGGTGATTTTTCTGATGATCTTGGAACCAAAAGTACATTTCAAGTT
>JBPXJX010000487.1:0-9347 GCA_051715525.1 Bacteroidales bacterium | reverse complement strand
TAGTTTATTCAACACCTAACCCTGCTGCTGAGAATACGCTAAAGTTTGCAATTGATACTGATAGCACCGATATCACCCTTGCCGCCCTAACCAAAAAGGCGATTCAAACTATTGATAATCCCAAAGGTTTTTTCATGATGGTTGAGGGAGGAAAAATCGACTGGGCAAGCCATTCCAACGATGGTGCTAGCGCAATTAAGGACGTAATTGCCTTTTCAGATGCAGTGGCCATAGCTGTTGAATTTTATAAGGCTCACCCCGATGAAACCCTAATTATTACTACAGCAGATCACGAGACTGGTGGGTTTAGCCTTGGAAACAAGGAGAATAAGTATAAAAATGATCTATCGTTACTAAGTAATCAAAAAGTATCTAAAGAAATCCTTAAAGATCTTGTTGTCGATAAACTTAAGCAAACCCCACGGCCAACCTTTGCTCAAATGCTCAACCTTGCAAAGTTAAATACTGGTTTAGGCGATGCTACACTAGGCCTTAACCTGAAAGAGGAGGAGATAAAGAGACTTCAAGATGCTTACTTAAAAGCTATTAATGAGATACAGAAAAATGCAGGCAAAGCTGATTACTTATCAGAATCAAAAGAAACTTTTTCGGCTACTTGTATCGATCTAATCAATAAGAAAGCTGCAATCGGATGGACTAGCACATCGCATACAGGTTCACCAGTTCCCGTTTACGTAATTGGAAAAGGGTCCGAACTTTTTGTTGGAAAGATTGACAATACAGATATTCCAAAAAATATACTTAAGGCAGTGTTTTAGTAAATATATCAATGGTATTTTGACCAATTGAATATTTAAATTGGTAAACGATAAAAACAAACCCCGTATTTTGATACATGGGGTTTGTTTTTTTTTGTATTTTTACTTCACTGTAAAGAATTTAACCAGTTTTATACAGTTTGGTACAATATATGGAGTCCAGAAACCATCAAAAACGGGGCGTCTATCGAAAAGCCATACGAGTAGAAAACCCTAACAACCTTAACTATGTTAAAAAAATCTTTACTACTATTTGTTGTTGCTATTATTTGTACAGGTACTCTTCTGGCTCAAAAAATAGCTGTTCAAGATGTTAAGTACCGCAGAAGTTCGCTTCATGTAGTATTAATGGAATCAGAGCAGTTTCCTTTTAAGGATACTGTTATTAGGGCTTATTATAAAGCACCTTTTCCTGAAAAATATAATAATCATACTGTAGGTGAAAAATCTTTTGACCCAAAACTTTTCGGGGTTAACGGTGATACATCATCTAAAAATGTTCCGCTTGTTATTGAAAATTTCTTAACACAAAAAAAGATAGCCAATCAAATGGTTGCCAAATGGTTTAACCGTCAGGAAGATGGAACTTTCGATATGTCTTTGATTGGAGAGAGAGGTTCATATAATGCCAGCGAGATGGAAGCCCGAGTTGCTGATAAATCTGCTAGGGGACTTTCCTCTCTTTCAGATGCAGGTGAAGAACTAATTGGCAACACCTTTGTTGTAGTATCTAAACTTTACTTTTTAAGTAACGAGGGGCCTGCTTATGCAGCTCTTTTGATATCAAGAGCAGTTACAAGCAAATTATCTGGTATTGCCAAAACAATTGCTGAAACAGCAGCCGATATAGCGTACAAAAAAGCGAGAGAGGGTTATTCTGTTTGGACTACCTCTTATCTATATAAACTTCAGTGGAACGATTCAATTTCTGGTACTTTCTATAACGATTATTGGATGGACAAGAATAGTATAGACCCTGCAAAGAAAGAGAAGTTCGACAATACAGATTTATTTAAATTAGAATTTATTGGTTCTGAGAAGTCAAGAAGTTTAGTTACTGGCTCATTTGTTGAACAGCGTGGTGCAGAGAAACTTGTTGAAATGGCTACAATTAGAACTATTGATAATGTTTATGCTAAGCTTCAGAAAAAATACGATGTATTTAAAACAAAAACTCCGCT
This sequence comes from Bacteroidales bacterium, assembly GCA_051715525.1. Lineage (GTDB taxonomy): Bacteria > Bacteroidota > Bacteroidia > Bacteroidales > Tenuifilaceae > UBA8529. Next base: position 7,387 of record JBPXJX010000487.1, on the reverse strand, counting down.
ATTGACAAGTGAACCAATTACTGCTGAAATTGGTTTAAAAGAAGGTCTCGAAGGTGGTGATAAATTTGAAGTGTTAGAACAGACTGTTAATAAAGAGGGAAAAACAGTTTATGTTAGAAAGGGAGTTGTTAAAGTAGATGGCAAACAAATATGGGATAATCGTTATGCTGCTGGTCATGAGCCAGGTACCGATAGCACTAAGGTGAGTAAAAAGCCTATCCTTAAAGCCACAACATTTAAAGGAGGTAAAGATTTCTATCCTGGAATGCTAATTAGACAAATAAAATAATAACCAAAAATTTTTAGTATGAGAAAATTAATTCAGTTAAGTAGCCTTTTACTTGTAATGGTTTTGGGCTTATCAATCACCTCTATTGCTCAAGGTAGAGCGCAAAAGAAAGCAGATAAGGACACAGATGATTTTGTTTACGAAGTTGAGGCTGTTAGCGTAGGAGCTCAAGGAACATACTTAATAAAGGTATGGTCATATTCCAAAAAACCAACCGTAGCAATTAATCAAGCAAAAAAGAATGCTGTTCATGGGATTATTTTCAAAGGTTTTGCTGGCAAGCAAGGTGTTCCTGGCCAAAAGGCTTTAGCATCTGCTGAAGTTGAACAAGAAAAAGCAGCTTGGTTTGATGAGTTCTTTGATGATAAGGGCAACTACAATAAATACGTAGCTACTTCCGGTGATGGGGACGTCGCTGCCGGTGATGTAATGAGAGTTGGGAAAAAGTATAAAATCGGTGTTGTCGTTTCTGTTAATGTTGGCGATTTAAGGAAAGCATTAGAAGATGCTGGAGTTATTAAAGGCCTAAGTTCTGGATTCTAAATAAACATTATAATATATACCGTGCCTATTCTAAAAAAATATGGCACGGTATTTGAAATTAATAGCACATAATATTTATCTTGTGACTTTGACTCACAAACAACAAAAATTAACTACAAATCATGAAAAACAAAATACTTAACCTTTTAATTGCTGCTCTTCTTATTTTAGGGGCTTCAGAACTATTTGCTCAAGCAAAAAAACCAACCATTATGGTTGTTCCAAGCGATGTATGGTGTAATACAAATGGCTATATGTTCGAGTTTGACAATCAAGGCTCTAAAGTTAAAGTAGCCGATTATAAAACAGCCCTTCAGTCTAATGCTGAATTACTTCTTGCAATAAGTAAAATTAATGAGCTCATGGCTGCTAGAGGATTTCCTCTAAAAAACCTTGAATCTGCTCTAAAAACATTACAAGATCAAGCTGCTGAAGATGCTATGCTAACAAGCAAAGGCGGTGCAGAGGTTAATGAAAGCCCTATCGATAAACTTAAAAAAGTTGCTAAGGCTGATATCTGGATGCAACTTACATGGACAGTTAACCAAACTGGGCCTAAAAAATCTGTAACCTTCAACCTACAGGGTCTTGATGCTTATACCGATAAACAAATTGCTGGCGCATCAGGAACAGGTAAACCTTCATTCTCTGCCGAACTTCCTGTATTACTTGAAGAAGCAGTTCTTGCCCATATCGACAACTTCAATGTTCAGCTACAGGGTCATTTCGACGATATGTTCAAAAATGGTCGCGAGGTTATCCTTAGAATCAAAACATGGAGCTCTTTCGATGGCGATTTAACCACTGAGTATGATGGCAAAGAGCTAAATGAGGTAATTGATGAGTGGGTAAAAGAAAATACCGTTCAAGGTCGTTATAGCACTACTGATAATACCGAGAATATGATGCTTTTTGAACAAGTTCGTATTCCACTTCAAGATGCCAACGGTAAAGCAGTTGATACTCGTGGTTGGGCTCGTGGTTTACAGAAGATGTTAAAGGAAAAACATCAACTTGATTCAAAACTTATGATGAAAGGTCTTGGTCAGGCTCAGATTGTAATTGGTGAGAAATAACAACACTCTTAACGAGTAAATATAAAAACCATGAAAAAAGTTTCTGTACTATTATTAGCGTTACTTGCACTTCCATTTATCGGAATTTCTCAAAACAATCAAGGGAAATCTGATGATTTTGGAAGAGTAGCACTAGCGGCTTTCGTGCCCGAACAGGCAGATGGAATTCCACCATCAGCTCGCCAAATGCTTCAAAATAAGATGCAGCAGATTGCCGTTCAAAACGGTATTGGCGGAGCAGGTTCAAGTCCACGCTTCTTTATTGTTCCGATGATTACAGTTTTATCAAAGGAGATTACTGCCACAGCACCCCCAATGCAGGCCATGAACCTTGAGTTTACCTTCTACATTGTTGATGCAGTTAGCAAGAGTATCTTTAGCCAAACAACAATTAGCGCAAAGGCAGTAGGACAAACTGAGGACAAAGCCTATATAGCAGCAATAAAGAATGTTAACCCTAAGGCTGGTCAATTCAAAGGCTTTGTTGAAACAGGTAAAGCAAAAATTATGGAGTATTACAACTCTCAGTGTGATGTTGTAATGAAGAGTGCCAATGCCCTTGCAGGACAAAGGAAATATGAGGAAGCACTATTCAACCTTCTTAGTGTACCTGATGTTTGCCGTGAATGCTTTGATAAATGTATGGATTTATCCATCGATATTTACAAGCAATACGCCAACTATAAGTGTACGGAATATATGTCTGGAGCTAAAGCCGCTTGGGCTGCAATGAATGCTGATAAAGCAGCTGAATTCTTAGGTAAGGTTACTCCAGATATGGAGTGCTACCCTCAAGCAGTTGAACTTACTGAACAAATTACTCAAAAAATGCTTGCTGATGGCGCAAACGTATGGACATTTAAAATGAAACAGTTTGATGCCAACGTTGATAAAGAAAAATTAATGATAGAGGCAGGTAAAGAGGTAGCTGTGGCTCAAGCGTGGAGCGCAAGCGGTTACGATTGGACATGGCTTTATAAATAAAACCATTAAATAGATAATTATTAACTTTTAAATTTAAATCTAAAGATTATGAAACTAGCTAAAACTTTTCTATTCGTTGGTGCAGCTGCTTTAACAGTTGCCCTTGTAAGCTGCGGTGGTTCAAAACCAACTGTTCAGGATGCCGGTTTAGGTAAAGAGGTTGCTGTTCCATGTAGCGACAATGAATTTCACTCAGATCAAAAATTCTTCCGTGGAACTGGTTCTGGAACTAGCCAAGATCAAAGTACAGCTAAAAATAAAGCAAGCGTTGATGCAAGTAGCAACTTAGCAGCATCAATCAACCGTACCATTAAAACTGTTACAGATCGTTATACCAACGAGCGTCAAATTGGTGCAAACTCTGAGTTTGAGCAAAAATTTGAACAGTTAACTCGCGACGTTGTTAATCAAGAACTAAACAACGTATCTACTGTTTGTAGCAGATCTTTCATTAAAGATGGTAAATGGTCATTCTATGTAGCTCTAGAAGTTGCTAAAGATGAGCTTTTAAACAAGATTAAAGACAAAATCAGCAAAGATCAAAAACTTCAACTTGACTACGACAAGATGAAATTTGAAAACATCTTTAACGAGGAGATGGGCAAACTTGCTGGTGAGCAAAAATAATCTTTGACACTTAACCCTAAGTCAGCAACCCTTCGGGGTTGCTGATTGCTATATAGAGGTTATGTTATACGTTTGAGGTTAATTCATATTAAAACTTACAAACCCAAACAAAAACATCATGAAGAAATTCTTATTAATGGCTGTTGCTCTTGTTTCTGTGCTTAGCCTAAGCCAGGCGCAGGATAAGATAATTGATAAAAGCGGAAAGCAGCCTAAATGGGTTAATAATCTCGAAAAAGATTATATCATTACCGTAGGTCGAGGTGCAACTAGTCAAGAAGCACAACAGAATGCGCTAACGATGGTAAAAGAGCGAATCGTTTCGTCGGTTGCTGAAAATGTTAAGGCTAAAACCGAGCTTAAAAAGGAGGAGGCCAACTACAATAATAATATATCCGTTTTTCTGGAAAAATTTGCTTCATCTACAACCACGGAATCAGGTAAAGTACCCTTCTTACAGGGAATATCTCTATCGAAAGTAGAAGAGTTCTACTGGGAGAAACTTCAAGGAAAAGATAAAAAGGAGTATTTCTATTATCACCTAAAATACCCATTCCCTGAGTTTGAGCTTCAAAAGCTTGTTAGTGATTATAAAATGCGCGACAACGAGCTAACCCGTCAACTTGATGATTTGATTGCTCAAGCTGATAATGTTGAGTCTACTGAGCAAGCTGAAAAGAATATAGGAGAACTACGTGTTTTAACAGATTATTTCATGGACGGTAGAAAGAATCAAGCCGAACTTGGAATCACACGTTATAATTCTATACTTTCATCCATTGAGTTGGTTGAAATGGAAAGAAACCTTGGCGAGTTAAAGTACTATTTAAGATTAGGAACAAAAACCATTACAACGGTTAAAAAACCATTTACTAAATCGGAATGCGCAAGGGTTACTTCTACAATCAATAATCAAGATCATTGGGTTGTTAAGTATGATTATGCAAACTGTTACGAAGATCCCGAGAACAATATTCTTGTTAAGTATCGTTTTGGTAATGCTGATGTTCAGAAAAAATTCTATTTTGATATATCAGTTAATAAACCCAATATCTTCGTAAAAGATCCTTTCCACTTTTTAGTAACCTCAAAAGGAGAAAGTACTGTTGATGCTTACACTGTTGATATGACAATCCAAGCAGTTAATGATGCCGCATTTACAATTGAGAAGGTTGTTATTGAGTTTAAAGGGTTAACACCTGTTATTATAGATGGTATTAATCAAAGTTTTACTGGCAAAGGCAATCATGCCCTTAAGTTGAGTATAAACCAATCATTGAAGATTACAGAAACCAGCTCTGCAGGAAAATCATTATCACTTCTTTCGGGCTATATTCACTTTAAATCAAATACTACTGGTGAAGTAAAAACGTATAGAATATTTAACCATAGCTATACAACCGACTGGTAGATTGAAGAGAAAATAGATAAACAAAAAAGGCTCGATTTTCGAGCCTTTTTTTATTCCTTGTAGATTTGAAATTCGAATGGTACCTTAACGTGCTCCGAGAGGTCAAAACCTGCTTCTTTAATATCAATATCTTCATCGTTATATTTCCATATAACTTTAACCTTATGCCCCAAACTAGCCAACTTCTCAATCTTTTTAAAAACTTGAAAAATCAATTTTGAACTTGGGGTGTTGTAATAGATCATTTTAAACTTGATAATAGTTTCTGGATTTGGCTCAAGGGTATATGCATCCCACCATTGCAGGATTGGCTCGTAAAAAGCTTTGGCATCTTCAGGAAGTGAGTTTCCTGAGAACTCAAAAATGCCATTGGCTTTATCAAGAACTATCTCGGGGTACTGACTTGTCGCTTTATATCTAATTACGTCCATACAATTTGTTTTAAAATTCGGGCACTATAAAAGTACAATTTTTAAAAGTAAATAGCCTCTTTTTCCTATTTTTTTTTATAAACGGTTTAACAATATCATTTGTTTAGTAAAAGGTAAAGAATTATTCATCTTATTTTCAATATGTTTCAAAAAAATCTTAAACCCGATTAAAGCGTGCAAAAACACCTAATGGAAGGCGCCTGCCACTTCGTTCAATTACATATAACTCTCCATAATTAGGTTTTTCGACTCCAAAAATTGTTTTGGCAAAATTTTCTGCAATCAAAGCTGAAAAGCCTAATGAATAGATATTTAGAATAAGAAAACTTTTTTGCGGAGCCAATATTTGATTGCAATTTTTTAGAAGATCATTGATACCATCCTCAAGTTTCCACATTTCACCTTCTGGTCCACGTCCGAATGCTGGTGGATCGAGAATGATGCCATTGTATTGATTTCCTCTGCGGACCTCGCGACTTACAAATTTTACAGCATCATCAATAATCCATCGAATATCTTTTAAACCTGATGCTTCCATATTTTCGCGAGCCCAGGTAACTACTTGCTTAACCGAATCGAGATGCGTTACATCAGCCCCTGCTGCTCTAGCAGCCAAAGAAGCTCCTCCAGTGTAAGAAAATAGGTTTAAAACCTTTGTATTGGGCTGATTAATCTGCTTTATAGAATCGTATATGTAGTTCCAGTTTGATGCTTGTTCGGGGAATATCCCGATATGCTTAAATGAGGTAAGTCCTAAGCGGAATCGGATATTCATCTCCTTATATTTATAGTCGATATACCACTGCTCCTTTAGACCTGGTTTAAGCTTCCACTCTCCTCTTTCACCATCATTCTTAAGGTTTGAGCCCTTATCAGACTTTGCGTTGATAAAGTAGGCATCAGCCATACGTTTCCACTCTTGATCCGATAGTGTTTTATCCCACATCGCTTGAGGTTCTGGGCGTGCCACAATACGCTCACCAAATCGTTCTAACTTCTCGAAATTTCCGCTATCAATTAATTCATAGCTTGGCCAATTGGTAGGTGTTAATAGTTCCATTTATCTGCTTTTTGGCGATTTAACTTTCATCAAACAGTTCTTACAATCAAACTCTAATGGGTAGAGGTTCTTATTATCCCTCAAATATAGCTCTCCTGTTGGTTTTCCCGATTGCTTCGATGGACAAATTCCTAATTCATACTTAATACAGTAGCGAGTTACCATCAACTCGGCATTGAGTGTTTTTTCGACCTCAAATGCTTCATCAATCGAGTTTACGCCATGCTTAGCGTAAAAAGATTTGGCAAGATGGTTAGAAACATTGCCTTTATAAGTAAGAGTCTTTTCAAAATATGAAGATGAAGAATTTGAAGTAACTCTGCTCAATGTTTGAAAGGCATCAAGCCTTTTTTCAATTAGCAATTGCAGCAAATCCCTTCGTATCTGATTCAATGTAGATGTGGGTATAAAAACAGGTTCATTCATGTCAATATCAACATCTTGAACCTTAAAAATGGTATCGCCCGATTTTGAAAGTTGGCTTTTAATATTACCAATTGCCTTTTCGGCATTCATCGCGAAATCGAACTGCTCGACAATATTAATGCTTACAACGTGATTATCTTCATCGACAGCAGAAAAGACGATTGAACTATCAGTTTGCTCTACTTTTAAAGAGCACCCAAGCCATCGATTCTTATTGCTTGCCTTTAACGCCAAGTTGAATTCATGATCTAGATTTCGGTAAATCTCAACACCAACCTTAACTTCACTGGTTTCACCAAAAGGGAAAATCCGTCCACGCTCTACTCTATTTACACGAAGACCTGTAAGGACTCCTTTTGAGTTAATAAAGCAAATACCATCGCCATTGGCAAGTGTTTCCTTGGTCTTAAGGGTAAACCAACCATTACCAATTTCGGAAACAACACCTATCTTCTTACCTACCGATTTTTGAGTATCCATAGAGGATTGCTGCTTTACACGACCATCAACAAAATGGTTTGTAAAACCTCGGTTGAAACT
>JBPXJX010000486.1:0-6235 GCA_051715525.1 Bacteroidales bacterium | reverse complement strand
CAATAATGCGGGTAAGGGCATCGAACTTATCCGACTCACGTACCTCGAAGTATATCTGATCGGTTAAGCTTGTTGTTGGCTTTGAACGGTCAACCTCCAACTTTTTAGTATCAACCATGTACTTTTTAGCAAGTTTGGCAATACGATCGGGCATTGTAGCAGAAAAGAGGAGGGTACGTTTCTCTTTTGGGGTAAAGTTTAAAATCGCTTCAATATCATCAATAAAGCCCATGTTTAGCATTTCATCTGCCTCATCGAGCACAAACCACGATATTTTATCGAGCTTCAAATCGCCTCTATCTAACAAATCTTGAACTCGTCCAGGTGTACCAACAACGAGGTCAACACCTTTTCTTAACCTACGCTGCTGCTCCGATATCGATTGCCCACCATAAACGGTAGAAACCGATATTCGATTAGATGCCAACGAGATAATCTCGTCAGATACCTGAAGGGCTAGTTCACGAGTTGGAACTAAAACTAGTCCCTGTACAAAACCTCTTCCGCCCTCGATCCTCTCGATCATAGGTAGTCCAAATGCCGCAGTTTTTCCTGTTCCGGTTTGCGCTTGAGCAATAATATCACCCTCTTCGGAAAGGAGGACAGGAATTGTCATCCTTTGTATAGGAGATGGTTGCTCAAACCCTTTTTTTTCAATAGCAGCTAATGATTGGTCAGAAAGACCAAGCTGCTTAAACTCTGAAAGTTGTTCCATTTAAAATAGTTATATACGACCCAAATCCATGGGTCAATCGTTAATTAAACATGTTAAAACCTAATAATACTATGCTATTCTTTTACTAGGTACTTATAGTTATCCCAACTATTAAGAATTTCAATTGCTTTTAGAAAGGCGTTATTATCCTGGTTAATTATCTCGAAGTATTTACTGTTTGCATAGATCCCTTGAGCAATGAGGCCTTTTAGCTGTTTCTTTATTTCTTTCCTTGAAGTTGCCAAACCAGCATCGTCCCTTTTAATTTTTTTTGTTTCGCCAAATGCAACAAGTTCTTCTATCATCTGATCTGTTACCTCAAATTTTTTATTGAACTTATCAAATTTTGGATACTCCTTCATTACGTTTGCTCTATTCCTATCAAGCCATTGTAAATAATATTGATTTAAGATAGCTCCTCTAATTAGCCTGCCGTAATACTCTGAGTAGTCGGTTGTATCGAGGGGAACGAAAATATCGGGCATAATGCCACCACCTCCGTAAACGGTTTTTCCTTTTTGAAGGGTTTTGTATTTAAGATCTGCAGGGAATTTGATGCTATCCATTGAGAATAGCTCACCTTTTGCATACCTATCATTAATATCATCATAATACTTATCAATCTTACCGTTGTTATAAGGACGTTGAATGGCTCTGCCAGTTGGTGTATGGTAACGAGCAGTTGTAATACGCACTAATGATCCATCGGGTAATGGCATTTGGTTTTGCACCAAACCCTTTCCAAACGATCTACGACCGACGATTATTCCTCTATCCCAATCCTGAATTGCGCCTGCAAGAATCTCGCTAGCTGATGCAGATCCCTCATCGATGAGAATAACTAAACGAGCCTTTTCAAGTTCTCCTCTTTCGGTAGCAAAAAAGTCAGAACGTGGGTTTGTCCTACCTTCAGTATATACAATTAGTTTACCATTATCGAGGAATTCATCAGCTAGTAGGAAGGCTGTTTGTAGCATACCTCCGCCATTCCCACGTAAATCGAGAATAAGATCTTTCATTTTTTGCTTTTTCAACTCTTTAACAGCATCAGTAAATTCCTGTTCGGTAGTTTGAGCAAAACGGCTAAGTTTTATATAGCCAATCTTAGAATCAATCATGTATGATGCATCAAGACTAAAGATTGGGATTTTATCTCGTGTTACAGTAAAATCGAGTAATTCTTTTACATCTTTACGTTTTATAGTAAGATTAACCTTTGTCCCCTTAGGGCCTCTTAAATATTTGAATACATCAGGATTCTTTATCCCAATACCAGCAATAATTTTATCATCAATTTTAATAATTCTATCGCCTGCCAAAATTCCAACCTTCTCAGATGGACCTCCAACTATTGGGTTAACAACAAGAAGGGTATCGCTCATTATGTTAAATTCAACACCGACTCCATCAAAACCACCTTCGAGCGGTTCATTCATTTCACGAACATCATCTTTCGAAATATAAACCGAATGCGGATCAAGTTTCTCAAGGGTGCTGATGATTGCTTCGTCAACCATACGGTTGGGGTTAAGCGTATCAACATAATCACTTGAAAGGTATTGTAGGAATCTAACAAATTTATATGCGCTAAAGCTAGGTGATTGCTGAGCAGAAACAAAAGTACTGCCAACAAAAACAAATGATAATATTAAATAATACTTACGAATCATTATTATATGATTTTAATTTAAAATTAAGGCTATTTTTATAGAAACCGTAAAATATGCTTTTTGTTTCTAAAATTATTCCCACTCAATTGTGGCGGGCGGTTTAGAACTAACATCGTAAACAACGCGATTAATTCCTTTTACCTTATTTATTATATCATTTGAAATTTTTGACAAAAACTCATAGGGTAATGGATACCAATCGGCAGTCATCCCATCGGTTGATGTTACAGCTCTTAAAGCAACAACATACTCGTATGTACGCTCATCGCCCATTACACCAACAGATTGAACGGGAAGCAAAATTGTTCCAGCTTGCCATATTTTATCGTAAAGACCAAATTCATGAAGTCCTTGAATATAAATATGGTCTGCCTCTTGTAAAAGGTTTACCTTTTCAGGGCTAACCTCACCAAGTACCCGAATTCCCAAACCTGGTCCAGGGAAAGGATGACGACCAAGAATATTCTGTGGCAATTCTAATTCTTTCCCAACCCTACGGACCTCATCTTTAAATAAAAGCCGAAGAGGTTCAACTATTTTAAGATTCATTTTCTCAGGTAGTCCTCCAACATTATGATGAGATTTAATTGTGGCTGAAGGGCCATTTACTGAAACTGATTCAATTACATCGGGGTAAATGGTTCCTTGACCCAACCATTTAACATTGCTTATCTTATGCGCTTCAAGATCAAAAACTTCAATAAAGTTATTCCCAATACTTTTACGCTTCTTCTCTGGGTCTGAAATACCTTTTAAATCGTTGTAAAATCTTTGGTTTGCATCAACACCAATCACATTTAAACCTAAATGTTTATATGAGTCAAGAACTTGAGGAAATTCATCTTTGCGAAGCAAGCCATTATCGACAAATATACAGGTAAGGTTCTTGCCAATTGCCTTATGCAATAAAAGTGCAGCAACTGATGAATCAACTCCACCTGATAAACCTAAAACAACCTTATCATTTCCTAGTTGCCGCTTCAGCTGCGCAACCGATTCCTCAACAAACGATGCAGGAGTCCAAGTTTGTTCGCAACCACAAATATCAACTACAAAGTTCTTAAGCATCTTCATCCCTTCGGAAGTGTGATAAACTTCTGGATGAAACTGTATTCCGTAGGTAATCTCATTATTTACCTCAAAGGCGCCAACCTTTACATCGTCAGTACTTGCTGTTATTTTAAAGTTTGCTGGAATTGATGTAATTGTATCGCCATGCGACATCCACACTTGAGATGTATTGGGTAATCCATCGAATAGGCGACACGATTTATCAACCACCTTTAACGTTGCCCGTCCATATTCGCGACTTTTAGAGGGTTGAACATCTCCCCCATTAGTAATTGAAAGTAGCTGAGCGCCATAACAAACACCAAGTAAAGGATATTTACCCTTAATTCCAGTCAAATCTGGTTTTGGGGAGTTAACATCACGAACTGAGAAGGGGCTTCCGGAAAGTATAACACCTTTAACACTTGAATCTAAAGCAGGATAGTGGTTAAACGGATGGATTTCGCAATAAACATTGAGTTCACGCACTCTACGTGCTATAAGTTGGGTGTACTGTGACCCGAAATCGAGAATAAGTATCTTTTGATGCATTTAACAGAACTTTTTAAGGCCGTAAAGGTAGCAAATTATTTGGTTGTTCTGATTTTATAAAGATGAGTTACAACATTTTTCACCTTTGTTAACGAAATGAAGTTGAGGTTAAGGCTAAGGTTTTGACAACTTAGCTTTCATTGTTCACCTTTTTTATCGGAATTTCAAAAACATTACCATCTTCAACCGCAACTGTATTCTCGAATATTGATCTGGCTTCACTTAGCAAGGGCTCAACGTTACCATATCTTGCTGAAAAGTGACCGATTATCAGTTTTTTAGCACCCGTCTTCAGCGCAACCATTGCTGCATCAGCAGCAGTTGAGTGACCTGTTTGCCTAGCCAGCTTCTCCTCGTTTTTAGCGAATGTTGCCTCGTGGTAAAGTAAATCAACATCCTTAATCAATCCTATTAGCTTTTCGCTATAAGTAGTATCGCTACAGTACGCGTAAGATCGTGGCTCTAAAGAATGATATGTCAGTTCAGAGTTTGGAATAACATCGCCATTCGACGAAATAAAATCATTGCCTTCTTTAATGGAGGCAATATTGGCTAACGAGAGTGAATACTTGGCAATGGTTTCTCTTTTTATATTTGGTAGGCGCTCTTTCTCTCTGAAAAGAAATCCGGTTGAAGGTACTCTGTGCTTTAGAGGTAGGGATTCTACCACAGTTTTACCATCATCAAAAATTACTTGATGCTTTTTGGGTGCAATTGGATGAAAAACAACTTTGTACTGCATTTCATCAACATAGAAATTAATGTTTTGAAACAAATTATTTTCCAACTCCTTATGGGCGAAAATATGCAAATCGGCTTTGCGTCCCATTAGGTTAAAAGTGGAGATAAGCCCGATTAAACCAAGAACATGATCGCCATGAAGATGGGAAATGAAGATATGATTTATCCTAGCCATCTTTATGTGAAATCGACGGAGCTGAATCTGGGTTCCCTCAGCACAATCTATTAAAAACAACCGCTCATGCGCATTTAGCACATGAGCGGAAGGAAATCTTGTAGAAGTTGGCAGCGCGCTGCTACTTCCAAGAACTGTTACCGAAAATGTCACTTCTGACGCTCTTTTTCGGCTTTATTAATGATTTCAGTTGCTTCGGTACGTGAGTAAGCAATATTGAGCACTGTATCGAGCTGAGAAATGGTTATAAGCCTCTCAACTGCATCAGTAAGCCCCGTTAGTACGAAAGTACCATTGGCATTCTTGCACAACCGATTTGCAACAAGAATTGCACTTAAACCTGATGAATCGCAGTAGCGGCAGCTGTTTAAATCCAGCACGATGTTACGTTCGCCGTTACCTGAAACCAGCACTAGCTCTGATTTAAGGCTTGGAGCAATATTGGTATCGAGCTTTTCTTCAAGCACTTCGATAAAAGTGCAATTTTCCAGCTTGTCAATTTTGAATTCCATCGCTATCGGGATTAAATTGGTTCAAATTAGTGCGTGATTCTTAGCTATTACTTTCCTCTTTCCTCTGATTCTCTTCGAGTTCCGATTTCAAAGCAGCCAGTTCACTTATATCCCCTAAGGTAGTCTTTTCTAAGTTAGCTTTCAACTTTTTTACAGCTTTTTGTGTTGTTGATGGCTTAGCTTTTTTATCTACCTTCTCTTCAGACTTCTTACCTTCCTCGAAAATCCTGCTATGCGAAAGGATTATACGTTTTGCAGCTTTATTGAATTCTATTACTTTAAAAGATAATTTTTCTTCAACCTTTGCTGACGATCCATCCTCTTTAACTAAATGTTTTGGAGTAACAAAACCTTCAACACCATATGGAAGAGCTACAACTGCACCTTTATCGAAAATATCGGTAATTGTACCTTCGTGAACTGAATCAACGGTGAATAAAGTTTCGAATACATCCCATGGGTTCTCTTCAAGCTGCTTGTGACCAAGGCTTAAGCGACGGTTTTCTTTGTCGATTTCAAGAACTACAACATCGATATCAGCACCAACGGTGGTGAATTCTGCAGGATGTTTAATCTTCTTTGTCCAACTAAGGTCAGAAATATGGATTAAACCATCAACACCTTCCTCGATTTCAACGAATACACCGAATGTAGTGAAGTTACGAGCTTTTGCACTGTGTTTTGAACCAATAGGATATTTCTCTTCGATTTTTGTCCAAGGATCAGCTTTAAGCTGTTTCATACCTAATGACATCTTGCGCTCGTCGCGATCAAGAGTTAGGATTTGAGCATCAACAACATCACCAACTTTTAGAAACTA
>JBPXJX010000485.1:0-3198 GCA_051715525.1 Bacteroidales bacterium | reverse complement strand
CGGAGCAATAACAACCCTCTAATTCTGGGTTATTAAAGCAAACAAAACAAAAGAGTATTGTAATCAAATGTTTCATCGTCATATTATTGCTGCCAACGTTTCCGTGGTTTGGCACGCTGGGGAGTTAGCCGCCAGCGCCCTTATCCCACGTTAAACTTTTACTAAAGTACTAAAAACTTGCTTATCTGCAAATCAGCCCCAGTGGGTTAAACCACGTGTTACCTGCTGGCTTTTTCATCAGTTTTGTCAAACAATTACATCTTCACATTTGGTTTCTGAGTGAATGTATCATAAAGTAGTCACTATTCATTTTTCGAAGATTCGTATTCTATTAGTGAGTCTATAATTTCATTCTTTACATCCAAATGAATTATTGTGTTTCTATATTTCGTTAAATAGTCATAATACTTATCAATTCTAAAATTGAAAAGTATACCTATCAAAATTTGCATTCTACTGAAGTTAGTGAAATCTGTCAACTGTATTAATAAATTATTTATACTGTTAACTTGATTAGTACTTAATATGTTTTCATGGAATTTTACATATTTTTCAGATAACGTTTCTAGTATTTCAATCAATTTGTCAACTTCATATTTTTCTTTATTATCGATTAGTTGCATTAACATGTTTTGAAAATTTTCTTTTGATATTATTTCTTCCAAATTTCCATAATTGTCAATTATCATAATTTTCTATTTAAGTTATTAAGAACCCAAGCATTCAGTTAAGCTTGCAGGTAACGTTTGCTGCTAAATTGTCGGCCGGGATGAAGACGGCGACGTCTTTATCCCGCGACAATTTAGATACCAAGGTAGGAAAAATTTCGCACCGCGAAATCCGCCCGGCTGAAATTTAGCAGCTGTTGTATGCTGGCTTTTTTGTCTTATCGTACAAATAAAAATAATGAAATTATAATCAAGAGAACACCAATACCAAGACTCCAGTATAATTCATTATGAACTTCTGGTTCGAGTACTGATTCATTTTCTTTGTCAGGATTATAATAAACAACCACTTTTTTCAATAATGGATATTTTCTCGTCAACAGTAAACTTTTTGCCTTTTTACCAGTCATTGAAATTCCAGAACCATAGTATACTCTCGATGATTGGTATTCTTTACCGCTTATAGAATATCGATATTCAATAGTCGCATTAAAAGTCTCTGTGTGATTCTCTGCGTCTGTGCTAGATGTTATTTCTGATTTTGTTATTTCTCCATCAGCAGTAATCCAATTTCTAGCATTCTTAGATTTCAGTACTCCTAAAATTGCATTAACAATAAAAACTAATCCAGTTATCGAAAAAACTCCAATTACTATTAATTCTATTGTATTTCTTTCTAAAAGGTCATTAATCATATTTGTGAGGTTCATTGTTTGTGTCATCTTAAGCTAGCATACAACGTTGTCGTGCTAAGAATTGTAGGGGAGTTAAAACCACAAATCTGTCACACGGTAAAAAAGTAAGTTAAAGGTAGTAAAAATGCTTAATCTGCGATATCAACCCCTATAATTTTTAGCACGTGTTAGCGTTTGGGCTTTTCGTGTCGCTGTAGAACGCATTTTTGACCGTTAACATTGCCAATAATCTGTCTAGGTAGAAAAGTCATCATGTCCTACGAAGAAAAGTCCAACCAATTTAGGAAGATGTAAGGGGTTTTAATTTTTTTGCGGGGGCATTTTTTAGCTTTCCGTTTGGAATTAGCTGCCCCGTGGGTGGAAAAAAGGCAAGTTCTTTTGCAATTTTGGCAAAGCGGGTGGATATTTATGCGAATTGCAAATGTACTTGACTTTGTGCGGTAGGTTGATACAAACATTCGATTACCAATTTTAACTTTACTGATGACAATTACAGTTTTACCAAGCCTTATTACAACTTATTTTGCGGTTATTGCATATTTACCAAAGGAAGTTACAACTTTACCAAAGTGTCATACATAAAGTTTGGTGCTTGTTGCAACTTACTCAAAGGTTATTTCATTAAATCGGAAGGGTCATCTTCAATTACTCGTAGATTATTAATTTCTTCTTCAATGGCTTTTATACTTTCTGGTAATATTTCGTCCTCCCAAAACAACTTATCAAAAATTTCTATGAATGCTATTGTGTTTGCAAAGCAGTTTCTGTTAACATAAATCTCGAATTCGTGAAAATTGGAAACGAAAACTTTTGGGTGATATGGGTTTGCTGAGTAGTTGATGTATCTTGGGAAAAAGCATATGAATTCTTCAGAACCAAGTCGTTCATTCCTTTTAACCCACTCTTTAAGCTTTATTTGGTTGTCTTTGATTAACTGATACTCTTCTAATTCTTGCCAAAAGTATACCTCGTAATCATGAACCTCGACTATTTCTTTAAGCGCATCATAAAAATCAATGAATTTGCTTAATTCGTTATTTAATGTGTGACCACAAGGCAAGTCTCCACTACATGAGCCTTTATTCCAATTCAATTTAGCATATTCATGTAAATCATCGTGCTGCTCTAACCAGTATTTGATTTGGTCAATGGTATAGATGTTTTCCTCAGAATACAACTTGAACTCTTGTATTGCTTCGTATATTGCCTTATTCATAAAAGTAAAGTCAAAAATTGTCAATAATTATTTTCATAAATAAATTCTTTCTTCTTCTCATTATATTTAGTATTACATTTATCACATATTAGGATAGTTGGGTTTCCTTGTGAAATGAATTTAACATCACTATTGTTTCCTTTGGAGTCAGAAATACGCAACCCAACGTCAGATGCTCTCTGAAAAAATAACTCACTAGCTTTTACTAAAAACCAAAAACCATAAGAGTTAACACCATTTTTAACTACATTAAAAGCCTTAGAGTTGTTATCGTTCAGTAGTTTTACTATTTCGTTATATTCTTTTTCATTGTTTTTCATTTCCAATCCACATCTATAACAAAATATCTCATTTTTTTCAAGATGACCTACTCTGTTTTTAACTTTCCATTCAAACGAAGAAGGTACTGTAACTTTTCTTTGATAAAACTCATTTAATTTCATTTCCAGAACTCTTTGAGAACAACAACTACCACATAGGTTACAAATATATGGTCCATATTTCTCAAACTCATTATTTGGATTATATTTATCATAATTGCATCTTACAGAGTCACGAGAGTCAATAAGGTTGTCACATTTGCTATTAATACTTGTTTTTCTGCCTCCAAGGCAATGAT
>JBPXJX010000484.1:0-2405 GCA_051715525.1 Bacteroidales bacterium | reverse complement strand
TTTGATAAAGTCGTGATGACTTGCCATTCGAAAGTAAATCGGAGATTAAGTCGGCAACAGGGAAATCATTATGAGTCCTATTGCACATGTGATAGGCCTTGTATATCGAATCGAACGGTACATCTCGTTCAACCTCGAGTTTTCGAGCCTCTGTTTGATGTGGCTCATTAGGTAAGTTTCGTTGCTTAATGTCCCTTCTTTCAATATCACCAAACCATTTAATCGACAACTCTTTTATTTCATTAACAGTGACAGGGCCTGCAATGCATAGTATTGCGTTATTCGGAGCATAGTGTTTGTAGAAGAACTCTTTTACTTCAGAAAGGGTAACATTTTTGATATGATCAACATTTTTACCTATGGTTGGCCAGCTATAAGGGTGTTCCTTATAGGCTAATGGTCGAAGAAGTAACCAGACATCGCCATATGGTTGGTTGAAGTAGCGCTGATTAAACTCTTCAACAACTACATTGCGTTGAACTTCGAGACTTTTTTTTGAGAATGCAAGCCCGAGCATCCGATCGCTCTCGAGCCAAAAAGCGGTTTCTAGGTTCTCTTTTGGAATGGTAATGTAATAGTTTGTAAAGTCGTTATTGGTAAAGGCATTATTTTCGCCACCTGTGCGCTCGAGGTGTTCGTCGTAAACAGGAATGTTAATAGAGCCTCCAAACATTAAGTGCTCAAAAAGGTGCGCAAATCCAGTTTTGTTTGGATCTTCATCTTTGGAGCCAACGTCATAAATTAGATTAAACGACACAATTGGTGTGCTATTATCGGGATGCACAATTACTCGCAATCCATTATCTAAGGAAAACTTATCAACTTCAATCATTCTATGCGATTGCTAATGTTTTATAGAAATTAAATTGATTAAAAAGACTATAAAGTGTAAAAGTGTAAATGCCATTAATCGGTTAACGAAAATAAACAAACAATGTTGGCTGTGAAATAATAATTCTTCAAATATAGATGTTTTGACCATTTATCAAAATTTATGAGATGATTTTATTGCTTAATACATTGATTTAAGTGGTTTATGTATTTTTAACGAACTTGTATCACTAAGCACGCTGAAATGTAGATAAAAACTGATAAGTTTGCAGGCTTAAATTTTCAGATTTTCATGAATATAATAAAGGATTGTAAGTCAAATATTCACAACCTTTTGGAAATTGTTGGTGCAAAAGTGAGAGTTTGCATCGACTTTTTTTACCCTCCATTTAGTCGATATATGGATATTCAGTTCTTTCGTTATGGGGCTGTTGGGGTTTCGAATCTTGTTTTCGATTGGGTTCTCTACTTCACGATTTACAACTTTATTTTACAAAAACAAATGTTAAACCTTGGCTTTGTTACTCTAAGCTCTCATGTGGCAGGTTTAGCAGTTAAGTTTCCAATTGTTTTGCTTACTGGATTTCTTTTGCAAAAATTTGTAACATTTTCATCATCTGAACTAAGGGGGCGAGTTCAGCTTTTCCGATACCTCTTAGTGTTTTTTGTTAATGTAATTTTGAATTACATTGGGTTGAAATTTTTTGTTGACTTCCTAGGTTTCTATCCAACCCCTTCAAACATGATTGTTTCAAGTTTGACAATTATTGTAAGTTATTTCTCGCAAAAACATTATACGTTTAAGGTATCGCCATTCAGCTAGTTTAATGGCTATATAGATTTTAGCGCTTTCAATTTTCTTTGTTTTTAAAAATGTTGATATAATAGATCAACAACAGTCAATCTTTTGTAGTTTTACAACAACTTTAATCATTTTAATGAAGCCTTTTCAAAAATTATTGTCATTAATTCTTATAAAAAGTCGATCCATCAACCAGAAACGGCTTGTTATTTTGCTTAGCCTTTTAGTTGGAGTATTGTGCGGACTAGCCGCTGTTATTCTTAAGAATACCGTTCATTTTTTGCACAATTGGGTAGCCGGACTAACCGAAGAGGGAAGTTTTAACTATTTATACCTAGCATTACCAGGCATAGGTATCATTTTGACCGTAATGTATGTGCGATATTTTGTTAAGGATAATATTGGGCATGGGGTTTCAAAAATCTTATACGCAATTTCGAAAGGAGGTAGTAAGATAAAACGCCATAACACATACAGTTCGATGGTGGCAAGTTCAATTACTATCGGATTTGGGGGTTCTGTGGGGGCTGAAGCGCCTATTGTATATACTGGTTCTGCGATTGGTTCGAATGTTGGTCGATTTTTTGGATTAAATTACAGAACCCTTACACTATTAATTGGCTGTGGGGCAGCAGGTGCAATAGCATCAATTTTTAAGGCACCTTTAGCAGGATTAGTTTTTACTCTTGAAGTACTTCTTCTTGATTTGACGATGAGTTCTATTGTACCTCTGTTAATCTCAGCTGTTTCTGCTGCATCTGTTTCTTATTTC
>JBPXJX010000483.1:0-1536 GCA_051715525.1 Bacteroidales bacterium | reverse complement strand
TTTGATATTGAATTCAGTCAAGGCTTAAATATTATTACTGGTGAAACGGGTGCTGGGAAATCTATTCTTCTTGGTGCGCTTAACCTCATTCTTGGTCAAAGAGCCGATACTAATGTATTAAAGGATAATAGTAGGAGTTGTATTGTTGAAGGGTTGTTTAATATCTCTGGATACAACTTGAAAGTTTTTTTTGACGAAAACGATATCGATTACTACGACAATACTATAATCAGAAGGCAAATCAGTGACGCTGGTAAATCGCGTGCATTTATTAATGAGACACCAGTAAATCTTAATATTTTAAAAGAACTTGGTGAACGGCTAATCGATATACATTCTCAGCATGAAAATTTATTGCTAGGGAGTGGTCAATTTCAGCTAAAGGTTTTGGATTCTTTTGCATCTTTAAACGAAATTGTAGTTGAATATCAGGAGGTTTTTAAACAATACAATATTACCAAATCAGAACTTAATAAGTTGAAATCTGAAGCTGAAAATTCGCGTAGAGATTACGATTATCTTCAGTTTCAGCTTAACGAATTAATTCATGCTCAGCTAAAACCTAATGAGCAAAGTGAACTTGAAATATTACAGCAGCAGCTTACACATGCAAGTGAAATAAAATTGTCATTGCAGACAGTTTCGGGTTTACTATCCGATGAAGCAAACTCAACCATTTCTTTACTTAAAGAAACTGAGCAGTACTTGAAAAAGATTGCACCTTTTTTCCCAGAATCGATTGAATTTGAGAAAAGAGTTGAGAGCTGCCGAATCGAGCTAAAAGATATATCAACTGAGCTGGAATTTAAAAATGAAAGAATTGAGGTAGATCCTGAGCAATTGGACCTTGTTTCTGCTCGTTTGGATATGCTCTATAGCCTTTTACAAAAGCATAGAGTAGCAAATATCGAAGATTTAATTCAACTTCGAGATGAGTTTGAATCTAAAGTAAATGAAATTGGTAGTATCGATTTTAATATCGATTTCAAACATAAACAATTACAAGAAATTGAGGGTCGCTTAAAAACTCTTGCGTTAACTATAAGTAATAAGCGAAAGGCGATAATACCTATGTTGGAACCAAGTATTGTTGACCTTCTCCTTCATCTAGGTATTAAGCATGCAGCCTTTAAAGTTGATATCGTTGAATCTGAAACATTTTTAAATAATGGTATAGATAAAATTACATTTCTATTCTCAGCGAACAAGCAAGTGCCACTTCAGGAATTGTCGAAGGTTGCGTCAGGCGGAGAATTATCTAGACTGATGTTAAGCCTAAAATCGTTAATGGTTAAGTCAACGAGTTTGCCAACAATCATTTTCGATGAAATTGATACAGGCGTATCTGGCGAAATTGCCGATAAGGTTGGAAATATTATACAAAATATGGCGAGTGGTATGCAGGTAATTAATATTACACATTTGCCACAAATAGCATCAAAAGGGAATACACACTTTTTAGTTTATAAGGATAATCAGCATGCGCATTCGAATACACGAATAAAATTGTTAGATAAGGATGAGCGAGTAGTTGAA
>JBPXJX010000482.1:0-7802 GCA_051715525.1 Bacteroidales bacterium | reverse complement strand
TGTTTGTAACGAAAAGAGATAATTTTGGTTTCTCTTCGTGGCTAAAATATTGAACCCAATAATTAGTTAATCCATTTTTTGTCTTGACCTTAATAATATAACCTGCATTTTCGCCAACATAAGAACTGTCGATGCATTCTAAATCATAGGTTGATGATATTAATACGCCTTCTCGATATACCTGATATAATGCTGGTGGTCCAATTATTTTTGGCCAAGATAACTTAAGAAACCCGTTGTAAATGAAAGTCTTTGCGCTACCATATTCCTGACTTTTATTACAATTCGCCCATAAAACTGTTTCGCCAGTTTGTGTAATAACATTAACAAAGTATTTTACTGCTTCCCCATTATATAATTTATCAATAAATTCGTTGTTTGAAGTAGTTCCGATGATCTTATCGTTGCATTTTATTGCATATTGTTTGAAATCAGAATAAGGATAATTTGGCCAGCTTAATTCTAAATTATCGTCGTTACTTTTCGATGTTTGAATTGCTTTAGTATATGCGTTTTTAACAACTTTGATTACCCATTCTTTGTTTGATGTAATTACAAATCCTTCTAAATCTAGATTGTCAGCGATGCTTCCTGTACCAGATTTTGTCAATATTTCAATTATAAGTTTATGAGTTCCAATTGATAGGTTATTATATGGTAAATAAATTGAACTGTTATTTAATCCTTTACTTTCAAGAAAGTTATTGTCTAAGAAAAAGTTTACGAATAATATTTTTTGCTTTTCATCTTTGCTTTCAAAGTGAAAATTGATACGTTTGGAATAATATAATACCAATGTATCCTCATTAAGATCGAGGTTTACAGTTTGAATCTCAGGGGGCGAAACATTCTTGTTTAAATCTTTTTGGTATACCTCAGGTAGTTCGTATTCACACGAGAACAAGAATAATAGCAATCCAGTATACCAAAGGCATTGTAATAAGAATTTCATTGATTTTCTCAATTAAGAAGGAATTTGTAGTAACTTTTAACTATACGAAAATAATATAATTTATTAAAAAACAAAATGATAATTATAAGTCAGCCATTCAGCTTATTCTTTTAAAACGCCAGATTTAATGATCTAATAACACTCATGCGCTTAGAGATTGGGTTTCTCTAACTAAAGCTCATTGCAAATTCCGTAATATGAAATCGCAAGCAGATAGTTAAACTTTTGCACCCATGGCGAAGTTTTGGAGATCTTTGCGTGAAAACCTTTGGTCTTGTCGTCATATTATCTTCCCCTCTTTTCAATAAAAATTTCACAGATAAAAAACATGTTTTAGCTTACATCTCTTATCATTCTATTGAACGCTTTTGCATTCGCCTTATTTCTTATTTATGTTTGTTCAAATATTAATTTGGAGCTAAAGGCTAAGGGAATATTAAATTGGCTTAAAGAAATTAAAACATACGATTATGGTTATTAAGGGAAATATAGCACTCAGCGATAATGGGTTTGTTTTCAACCCATCAACAGGCGACTCTTTTACCATGAACAACACTGGTAAAGAGGTTACAATGCTTATTAAAGAAGGGAAAGACATCAATCAGATAACCGATTTGATGTTCGAGAAATACGATGTGGATAAAATGACACTTGAACGGTATTTGGTCGATTTTGTGAACGATCTAAGTGCTAATAACCTATTGGAGGAGTAACCATGAATAGGCGAAAAATTACAGTTGCGGTAACAGGGTTGAATAATATCGATAGCCCAGGTCCAGGTATTCCTGTAATTAGAGGAATACGAGAGTCGAAGGATTTTGATGTCAGGATTATCGGGTTGGCTTATGAACATCTTGAGCCAGGTATTTACATGAGCGAACTTGTTGATAAAACCTATATGATTCCCTATCCATCGGAGGGTAAGGAGGCTCTGTTTAAAAGATTATTGGAGATACACGAGAAGGAGAAACTGGATGTAATTATCCCAAATTTCGATGCCGAACTCTTTTCGTTCATCAAGCTTGAAAAGAAACTTGCAGGAATCGGAATTAGAACCTATTTGCCAACTTTAGAACAGTTTGACGAGAGGAATAAATCGAATCTTCCAGCGTACGGAAAGAAATACGGAGTTCATGTACCTGAAGGTACCGAGGTTTTTAGCGTTTCTGATTTGAGCAATGCGTTAAAATCTATGGAGTATCCTGTTATGATTAAAGGGAAGTACTATGATGCTTACGCAGCCTATTCAGTTGAGCAGGCTGTAATCTATTTCTCAAAAATGTCAGCTAAATGGGGTTTCCCGGTTATTGTTCAGGAGTTTGTTAAAGGAACCGAAGTAAACGTTATAGCGCTTGGCGATGGTAAAGGGAACCTAATCTCCGCAGTGCCTATGCGTAAGCAGTATATTACCGATAAAGGTAAGGCTTGGGGTGGAATAACTATTCATGATCCAGCAATGCTCGACTTGGCAAAGAAAATAGTATCCAAAACCAAATGGAAAGGCGGAATGGAGCTGGAACTGATTAAAACAGCCGATAATAAGCTGTATCTTCTTGAAATTAACCCAAGAATTCCCGCATGGGTTTACTTAGCTGTAGGTGCTGGGCAAAATATCCCCGAAGCGTTGCTGAAGCTAACGCTTGGAATGGATGTAGCGCCATTTACCCATTACGATGTGGGTAAAATGTTTATTCGTTACTCTTACGATATGATTGTTGATCTGGAGAACTTCTCCAAGTTGGCAACATCTGGCGAGCTATAACCAACAGTATGATTTTAACTTGATATTAATACACTACAATATGTCAAAGCAAATATTTGAACGACCAACAATAACACGCTTAACACCAGGCGTGCCCTCAAAACATGGCGCAGGCGCAGTTGTGGCACCAATGCCCCTGATAGATGGTGTTAAAGTTGATGATTTGATCGAGAAATATGGATCGCCACTGTACGTTTTCTCTGAGCGAACAATCCGAAAAGGGATGGAGGATATCAAAAGAGCATTCAGTATAAGATATCAGAAAGTGCAGATGGCTTGGAGCTACAAAACCAACTACTTGGATGCTATCTGTCGAGTTTTTCATCAGGAAGGATCATGGGCTGAGGTTGTATCGCGTTTTGAATACGATAAGGCAATACGAAATGGAGTAAAGGGTGAGAATATCATCTTTAACGGACCAGCAAAAAACGCTGATGATTTAGAAACAGCTGCCAGAAATGGATCGTTTATTCATATCGATCATTTAGATGAGCTATTCATGCTGTCGGATATATGTCAGAGGAAAAATATTGAGGCTCGTGTTGCCATTCGGGTTAATATGGATATTGGGATTTATCCTAAATGGGATCGGTTCGGATTAAACTTCGAGAATGGTGAGGCTTGGGATGCAATTAACCGTATAATGAATAACCCAAAGTTGAAGCTGATGGGTTTGCACACTCATATTGGTACCTATATGATGAGCGCTGAATCGTACCGGATTGCAGCATCAAAACTTGCAGAGTTGGCGCACAGTATTGCACAAAAATTCGACTATTACATCTCATATATCGATATGGGTGGCGGGTTTGCATCAAAGAATACGTTGAGAGGAGCATACCTCTCAGGCGAGGATACAACTCCTTCGTTCGATGAATATGCCGAGGCCATTACGTCAGCAATTATCAACTCGCAGATTAAGCCCGATAAGTTGCCAACACTAATTTTGGAAACAGGTCGCGCGCTTATTGATAATGCTGGTTCTATAGCTGGTTCTGTGCTTGCTAATAAACGTCTTTCAGATGGCCGAAGAGCTGCCATTGTTGATGTTGGGGTCAACCTTCTTTTTACAGCTTTTTGGTACGATCATAAAATTCATCCAGTAAGCAATCATTCCGGAGTTGTTGAAGAGACAACTATTTATGGACCGCTATGTATGAATATTGACGTTCTAAGACCATCGCTTATGTTCCCAGCGCTCAAACGAGGCGATAGGTTTGTAATTACTCGCACTGGGGCCTATAATAATACTCAATGGTTGCAGTTTATTACCACTCGACCCAATGTTGTATTAATAGACACAAACCGGGAGGTTCATTTGATACGAAAAGCCGAAACGCTTGAAGATGTTTCATTGAACGAGTCGATTCCCGGGTATTTGAAGTAGATATATAAAAATTTGAAGATTGATTTCGGAAGACCGAAGTTAAGTTGAGTGATGCAGAGTTAGATAAATAAAAAGTTGGTTGTTTGAATGAAATGTCAAACTAAAAGGTTTAGAAATCTATGTTAAGAAATAATCTAAAAACATTCCTTCAAGGAGTAATTCGCAGCTACTCTCAGATTTTCTTCTCGGAAAGTTACTGGTTTGCAATTCCGCTTATTTTGGTTTCATTCTTTGATGTTTCAGCAGGGTTAAGCGGGTTGTTGGCTGTTTCTACAGCAAATATTACTGCATCTTTATTAAAGTTTGATAAGATAACTTTAGTTAAGGGTTTTTATGGATTTAATAGCCTCTTGGTAGGTTTAGGGCTGGGCTATTTTTATGAGTTAACGTTTGTAGTGGCTGTTATTGCAATATTTTCAGGATTTTTAACCCTTCTTATTACCATTGCCATACAGGGAATTTTAGGCAAATACTATTTGCCTTATCTTTCTATTCCATTCGTTTTTTCTGTTTGGATTGTTTTAAGCGCAGGTTGGATGGTTAGCGGAACCGAAGACAATCAGAGCGGGGTTTATATACTTAATAAGCTATTTAGTATTGGAGGTCATCCGCTAATAAATCTCCATCAGTGGTGGGTCGATAACATTACTTCCGTTTTTCTGAATAGCTATTTTCTATCCTTAGGGGCAATATTTTTTCAGTTTAATGTTTTTGCAGGAATAGTGATAGCCATTGCATTGCTTTTTTACTCAAGAATTGCATTTTTGCTTTCGCTATTGGGTTATAGCGTTGCCTATTCAGCTTATCTGTTTTTAGGAATGGATATGACCCTTCTAGGATATAGTCATATTGGATTTAATTTTATTTTGGGAGCAATTGCTATAGGGGGGTATTTTTATATTCCATCTAGGCAATCATTTTTTTGGGCGATTGCCATTACACCTTTAATAGCCTTGGTTGCTGCAGGTTTATTTGGAATTCTAAAACCGTTTAACTTGGCTTTATTATCATTGCCATTTAACTTAGTATTACTAACTTTCATCTATTCATTACGTTACCGAACGGTTAAGTCCAATTTTGTAGAGGTTCAGATTCAGGAGGGAACTCCAGAACGCAATCTTTACTCATACCAGAGTTTTTTAAATAGATTTCCAAATTTTGGATGGCTCCAAATAAAACTTCCATTTTTTGGGGAGTGGTATATCAACCAAGGACATAACGGAGAGCATACTCACAAAGGAGAATGGGCAAATGCATGGGATTTTGTAATTGTAAACAGCGAATTATCACAGTATAGCAATGAAGGAACTGAGCCAGATGATTACTTCTGTTTTGGCCAAAATGTTATAGCTCCTGCCGA
The DNA here is from genome assembly GCA_051715525.1 of Bacteroidales bacterium. Lineage (GTDB taxonomy): Bacteria > Bacteroidota > Bacteroidia > Bacteroidales > Tenuifilaceae > UBA8529. The sequence goes on along the minus strand of JBPXJX010000482.1, from coordinate 2,341 downwards.
TGGCTCAGTTGTTGTGGTGGAGGATGGTATTGATGATAATGCTATTGGCGAAGTTAATACTGTTAAAAACTGGGGAAACACCATTATAATTAAGCATGCAGAGGGCTTGTATTCAAAACTTTGCCATCTGCAAAAGGGTTCGATTGCAGTTAAAGTTGGCGATAACCTACACTATGGTCAGCTGATAGGAAAAGTAGGGAATTCAGGGCGTTCTCCATACCCACACCTGCATTTTCAACTTCAGTCAACGCCCTATATTGGTTCAAAGACGTTAAATTATCCCCTATTCGCATATTTTGAAGATAATAAAGAGATTAAAACATTTAGTTATCCTTCAAAGGGTCAAAGAGTAAAATCGATTGATGAGAATGCCATCCTTAAAAAGGCATTTAATTTGATGCCTGGTACAAAGTTTCATTGGGATATTAAATCCCAAAAAGGAGCTGAGAAAATAAGCTGGGAGGTTTTTACCAATCACTATAATAAGTCTTACATATTCTGTCATAAAACAAAATCACTAGCATATTTTCAGTATGATGGGGTATATTTCTACTTTACGCATTTTGAAGGAGATAAAAAATCATTACTCTTTTCATTCTATCAATTAGCCTTTAGGTTACCAGTTGTGGATGTTGACAGTTACATTTCAACCGATTCATTACCTGTAAACCTCACATTTAAAGGGTTGAGAATTTTTCTACACGATTTTACAGCACCGTTTTTCATCTATCTAAAAACCAATATTGAGGTTAAGATGAACCGAAATGGTTCTAGATTTGATACGGATAGCATTGACTACCAATCTACTCTCACTGGTTTGTCGTTTAGTAAAATGATTTGGAATAAGCGTTTCAAACTTGAAGTTAAAAAAGATAATAGTTTAATATTGATTGATGATAATTTACAAATTGAAGCCATATGCGAAGCATACTAATTATTGCAGCCACTTTTCTTGTTTTTTCAAACAGCCTGTTTGCTCAAAGTGATTTTATATCGCTCGATAAGCAAACTTATGATTATTACTTAAAGGGAGATTTTAAAAACCTGAAAAAAACAGGTAATCGGATGCTTTCGCAGGGAATTGATTACTACTATTTACGAATGCGAATGGGAATTCTTGCTTATAACAACAATAAGTATTCGGATGCTGAAATGCATTTTAACAAGGCATTAACGTTTAGCTCGGGCGATACTATTTCTAGGGAGTATATATATTTTAGCTATCTATTCTCAGGAAGAAACGCTGACGCTGGTCTTTATCTTGAATCAGTCCCTTGGGTTAATAAGAGCAACGCCCTAAAATTAATCAAAAAACATCGGTTGTCAGAGATTTACGTTGGCTCTTCAGCTTCTGTTTTTGATGAGGTACTTTATCCCTCAAATAGTATGTACTTCGAAGCGTTGAAGAATAGTTTTGCTTTTAATGCTGGCTTAGAGTACTATTTCTCAAGTAAACTCAAGGGTGCTTTTGCTTATACCAACTATCGAAAATCAGGTATTCTATATACAGGTTCGAACCCTGCTGGAACCAATCTTGACTTTTCTCAAAATCAAGTTTATGCGAAACTAACTAGAATGACTTTCCCAGGTTGGGAGTTTTCGGGATTTGGACATATTGCTCTTTTCTCTAATAATCTTTCACATCAAGGAAGTAGAAGATCATCATCAAAGTTGAAAAGTGAGTATTTAGGAGGTATTGGTATTGCTAAAAATGGATGGAAAATAAGAGGAGGAGCTAATTTATCGTTTAGTAATTTTAGTAATTCAAGTCAGCTAAGGGGTGAGGGATATTTAACCTATTTGCCTTTCGGCAACCTCAACTTTTATATAACAACAGGAGGGATGTACCAGAATGACAAGAATTGGGGAGCAACGTATCAAATTAACCAAGAAATTGGGATAAGGGTCGCTAAATTTTTCTGGTTGGAGTCTGGACTTGTTAAAGGTAATTCTTTTTTGTATGCTCGTAATCAGGGGGTTGTGATGAATAATTCTTTTCAAATACCAGCCACAACTATTTATGGGAATTTCATCTTTTTGCTTGGAAAGCAGTTAAGTATTACTTTATCACCTTTCTACAGTCAAAATCAAGATTATTCATGGAATTTAACTGGTTACACAAAATCCAATATGATTAATTCTAATTCATTTGGAGGAGATATTAAATTAACTTTTAAAATTAAATAGTATGAAAAGATTATTTTTTACGGCAATTCTAGTTTTTTCGGTTTTGCTATCGATTTCGCAGGATTATTCGAAGTTAACCGCTGCTTTTGCCGATAGCTATGCAAAAGAAAAATCGGGAAAGTATGAAGATGCTACAAAAGCATTGAAAGCTTTA
>JBPXJX010000481.1:0-4548 GCA_051715525.1 Bacteroidales bacterium | reverse complement strand
CTCTTCCGATCTAATAAAATTAATTGGACAGAAAGGGAAAGAGAGTTAGTAACTTTATTAGATAAATTTAGAAAAAACGATGGTAGTTATGATGTTTTAGTTCCTTGTAGCGGAGGTAAAGATGCTGCGTATATAGCACATGAATTAAAGCATAAATACGGCATGAACCCATTAACTGTTACTTGGGCCCCTCATATTTATACTGAAATTGGATTTCAGAATTTGCAAAATATGATTAGGATAGGTGACTTAGCAAATATTCTTGGAACCCCTGCAGGTAAAGTTCATAAAAAATTAACAAAGTTATCATTTGAGATTTTAGGTGATCCTTTCCAACCTTTTATATTCGGGCAAACGAATTTTCCACTCCAAGTTGCAGTTCAACATCAGATTCCATTAATAATGTATGGAGAGAATGGTGAAGTAGAATATGGAGGAGATATGAAAAATGCTTTCGTCCCAACTCGCGACTATAAATCCGATCATAAAAAACATTATTTTTCAGGATTGGGGCCAGAAGATTTAGTTAAGTACGGAATAAATCAAAACGATTTAGCTCCTTATATGGCTCCAAGTAATGATGAATTAGATAGGTTAAAAACCGAAATTCATTTTTATGGTTATTATAAGAAATGGGTTCCACAAGAAAACTATTATTATTGTGTTGAAAATACTGGGTTTGAAGCCAATCCTGTTAGAAGTGAAGGAACTTATTCAAAGTATGCATCTCTTGATGATAGATTAGATGGTTTTCATTATTATTTAAGTTATATTAAATTTGGAATAGGAAGATGTACATCAGATACAGCTCATGAAATTCGAGATGGTCATTTGACAAGAGAAGAAGGTGTTGCTTTAGTTAAGAAGTTTGATGGTGAGTTTCCTGAAAAACATTTCAAAGAATTTTTAGAATATTGTGATATCACTGAAGAGTATTTTTGGGAAGTTATTGATAGTTGGAGATCTGATCATTTATGGTATAAAGATGAAAATGGTAAATGGATTTTAAAGTCTACAATTTTTAACAATTAAATATAAATTCTTTGAAAGCTGTAATAATTGGGTTTGGTGGTATGGGATGTCGTCATGCGTATTCCTTAATTAAGGGGAATTTATTCAAAGAAATATTTGTTGTAGAGCCAAATGAAAATATGTTCCTAGAAAATTGCGATAAAATTGCAACTAATAGTTCAAATTTTCATTACTTAAGGTCAATTGATGAATTGTCAAATGATTTTGACTTTGCTGTTATCGCAACATCTTCTGAACCTAGATTTAGCATTTTTGAAAAAATTTCACAAAAAGGAGTAAAGAATATCTTACTTGAAAAAGTAGTCTTTCAAAATTTGAGTGATTTTAATAAAGCAATCAAAATGTGCTATTCTTTAGGAATAAATGCATATTGTAATTTTGTAAATCGGTATTATCCAAATTATATAGAAATAAAAGAAAGAATTAAAGCTGGTGTTAATGTTAGGATGATTGTTAGTGGTGGGGATTTTGGATTAGCTTGTAATGCACTACATTATATTGATTTATTTCAATATTTGACAAGTGAGATGCCAGTTTTTAAGTCATCATCTCTTGAATTAAATAATAACAAACATAAACGTGGGGATAATTATAAGGAGGTTTATGGAGCAATTAAATTTGTAAATAAATCAGAAAGTGTTTTAATTTTAAACTCTGATCCAAAGAAAAGTAATGAAGTTGAAATTACAATTAATTTTAACCAAGAGACCCATATTTTAAATGAGTCTACCCTTACTCATAAAATCTTTGAGAGTAATAATTCAGTAGTGAATAAGCAATTTAATATTTTATATACAAGTTACTTAACTAATTTGATATATTCAGAAATTTTGAATTCTTCTTGTAAGTTGCCAACCTTAGCCGAAACAATCGAATCACACAAGGAATTATTTCTTGGACTAAATCCCTGTTTTGGACTTCAGTTTTCAGATAACTGTCCAATCACCTAAATATCATATTAATGCAAATTCTTATTATTGGTTCAGGATTTATGGCAAATGAGTACTTAAAAGTCTTAAGTAATTCAAGTCATAATATTATAGTTGTTAGTAGATCTCCAAACAAAGTCAAAGAACTTTCCAAGAATTATATTGATAACCAAAATATTATTTTTATTTCTGGAGGGATTGAAAATTATTTTAAAAATGGTGGTACTATTCCAGACGCATGCATTAATTGCGTGAGTATTGAAAACTTATTTGAAACTACTTGTACTTTATTGCGAAATAATGTAAAAAAGATTTTAGTTGAGAAGCCAGGTTCTCTTTCAATAGATGAAATTGAATCTCTTGAGCAAATATCTATTGAAAAAGAAGCTTTGATTAGAATTGGTTATAATAGGAATTTTTATAGCTCAGTTAGTAGACTTGTTGAATTGTGTGAAACAGATGGAGGTATTACAAGCCTTAATTTTGAATTCACTGAATGGATACATACAATCAAGCAGAGCGAATATTCTGAACCTGCATTAAATAAGTGGATGCTTTCCAATTCTTCCCATGTAATTGAATTAGCATTCAAGCTAATTGGCTTTCCAAAGAAAATCACATCAATTCAGAAAGGAATAGATAATATTTCTTGGCATAAATCAGGTTCAATTTTTATCGGTTGTGGAATTTCAACTACCAATATTCCATTTTCTTACCACTCTAATTGGGAATCAGCCGGAAGATGGGGTGTTGAAATATTCACTAAAGAGGGGAAATATTCTTTGCGGCCATTGGAGAAACTTAGTTTTCAAAAGAAAGGAACTTTAAATATTGTAGACATTGAAATTGAAAACGAAATTGAAAAACTTTATAAGCATGGAATTTATAAACAGTTAAATTCATTTTTAGAAAATGATTATAAACTGCTAGTTTCACTCTCTGAACAAAAGGAATTGATTAAAATAATTAACGAAATTGCAGGATACGAGTAAAAATTCTTTAGAAAGTAAATTTCAAAGTAATAATATAGAAAATACAATTATTGTATTTTCTATATTTATTTTACCACATACTATTTATTCAATAATTCCTGAGTCATTTAATTTTTTATTTTTTGTAATTCTCACTTGTTTTTATATTGGATTAATTGTATATAATTTTTCTAGAATGCTAGAATATATACAATTGTTACCTCTTTTGATATCCCTTGCTTTTGTGTTCTTTGGAGTAATAAATATTTTATATCATGGATATTTTTCATATTTCAATTTACTTTCTCCAATAATTGCGTATATCGGATATATGTTTTATTTAAAAAAGAAAATTAATTTAAATTTTTTTTTATATACGTTCTTCATACTCTATATCTATTATATTTTTATTTATTATTCTATTTTGCCCGACTTTTTTTTTAGACCAAATTTTGATGAAGATGCAGCAGTATTTGATAATGCGTCTTCAAATGCAATTCCAATAAGTTTAAATATCACTTTATACTTTTACATATTGTTAAATAGATATTGGAAGGCAAAGCATGAGAAAAAAATTATCTTATTGGCAACTTTGAATTTAGTTGCAATAATCATTCAACAAAGTAGAGGTGGTTTATTGATAGCATTTATTTTATTAGGGATTTCTTTTTTTGATCATTTTAGAAAATATGCATGGAGATTTTTTTTTCTATCGATTGTTTTTTTGTCTTTATTTATTTCTCTAAACTATCAAATGTTTATAGAGTATTTTGATTTATTAGGAAATATAAATGGTTTATATGCTTTAGATGAAGATGTAAGAGGAATAGCGCAATCTGAATTTTTTAATAAACTAACTTTTTCGAATTGGTTTTTTGGCTACCCACCTAATACAATCTATGTTGTTTGGTCAGACACTGACATTAAATATACTTACAATGTGTTGTTGGACATTTGGAATAAATACACAATTTCATTAGTAGTTGGGTTACTGTTATTGATAGTTTTTAGAATTTGTGCTTCAAGTAAATTTGAATTTCCAATTTATTATCTATTACCGTTTATTCTTTATAGTTTAATCGAATCACTATTTTTCCCAAATTTTTGGGATGCATTTATATATTTCTTATTGTTTTTGCCCAAAAAGAAAAATATAGAGTGTTTTAATTTGATTAATAATGCTCAGAAAAATTAATAGTTTTTTATTAATGAAATTAAACCCACAATTACAAATCTTCTTTAAGGATAGTATTATTTATTCTGGTATTAATATATTAAATAAAAGTATTCCCTTTTTTTTATTGCCCTTTATAATTAGAATTCTTCCAACAGAACAATTTGGTGAATATTCTTTGTTACTTAATTTAGAATCATTATTAATACCAATTATTAGTTTAAATATTTATGCACCCTTAAGTGTTCATTTTTATGAAGAATATTTTCAGGTTGCAAATTATGTTGGTACAATGTTTTTGGGATTGCTTATATTATTATTAATATTATTATTGTTAAGTATTGGAATTCCAAATGAATTTTATTTTTATGTTGGATTTGATAAGACAATATTTATTATTGTCTTAATTTCAGCATCTTGGTTATCTTTCTTTAATAGATCG
>JBPXJX010000480.1:0-2376 GCA_051715525.1 Bacteroidales bacterium | reverse complement strand
TACAGTACTATATTTACATTTTAATCATGTTATGTATTTTAAATATAACGAACCCCTTTTTCGACCTCCAGCCGAAGCATATTCTGCAATAATTCAGGCAACTTTAGGTTGCTCGTGGAATCGATGTGCATTTTGTGAAATGTACACATCAAAAAAGTTTAAGGCTCGTAGTATTGAAGAGCTTAGGCCAGAGATTGAAGTTCTTTCGCAACTACATGGGGGTGCAAAAAAGGTATTCTTAGCCGATGGCAATGCATTTGTTCTTTCGGCCAATAAGCTTTTGCCAATATTGGAGGAGATAAATAAGAACTTTGGGCGGATACAGAGAGTCTCATCGTATGCAATGCCTCGCGATATCCTTAGCAAAAGTGTTGACGAGCTGAGAATTCTAAGGGAGAATGGTCTTAAGCTACTTTATTTAGGCATCGAAACTGGCGACGATGAGCTTTTAGAGCTCATTGATAAAGGCGAAACGGCAAATTCAACGGTTGATGGTATTCTAAAAGCGCAAAGTGCAGGGATTGAAACATCGATTATGATAATAAATGGGCTTGGTGGCAAAAAGTATAGCCAGCAACATGCATTAAACTCTGCAAATATCATCAATCAGATAAACCCCAAATTCCTTTCAACTTTAACACTAAGTATGCCGTTTGGCGAAAGCCATTTTAAGTCCAAATTTAAAGGCGAATACGTTCCTTTAAGTGTTGTTGAGCTCTTTGAGGAGTTGAGAACTTTTCTTACTAAAACAGATTTAAATAATGTGATATATCGTAGCAATCATGTATCGAATAACCTAATTTTGAGCGGAACTTTATCGAAAGATAAGGAAAACCTTATTGAGCAGCTAGATGAGGCTATTGCTTACACTCCAAAGGGGCTTTATCCTTCATCGCCGTTGATGTTATAGTGACATTATAAAAAAACTGAAAATGAAAATAGGACTTCTCGTTTGCGATCATATCCAAAAGGGTTTCCCTGGTTACCCCGAAATTTTTGCTAATCTTTTACCTGAACACGAATTGGTTAACTATTACGTTTGCGATGGGCAGTTTCCAAAATCTGCAAAAGATCATGAGGCTTGGATTGTAACTGGCTCAAAGTACTCGGTTTATGATGATATTGATTGGATTAGTTGGTTAAAAGATTTTGTAAGGGAAATTGCCAGTGCCGATAAATATTGCATTGGGGTTTGCTTTGGGCATCAAATGCTTGGTGAGGCAATGGGAGGGAAGGTGCAAAAATCACCAATGGGGTGGTGTGTAGGAGTACATCAGTTTGAAATAGTCGAGTCTAAGGCATGGATGCTCCCTGCCTTATCAACGGCTAACCTTTTGATGTCGTGCCAGGATCAAATACACTTGCTACCTCCTAATAGTAAAGTTTTAGCTAAGGCTTCCAAATGCCCAGTGGGCATCATTCAAATTGGTAATAAGATGTTAGGCATTCAAGGACATCCAGAATTCTCATCGGAATACGTTAAGTATTTGATGAAAGATCGAACGAACAGAATTGGCGTAGATACTGTAAAGGCAGGTATAGAGAGTTTAAAACTTCCTAAGCATAGCGATATTGTTGGGAATTGGATAAATAACTTTATAAATTCTCAATCTTAACCTTATCCTTATCCTAATACTCAACCTTAACCATCCTTTTTCTTCATTCGCCTACCATTTTTCCCAATTGGTCGATTGTTATTATGTAAAGTTTTCACTCCGACCTAATTTTGCTTTCGTTAATTTTAAAGAGATGGAAGTTCAAGGTTGTATTCATAAATGGGTTAGCAAAATGATAAAAGGAAGTCGTTCTATCGAAACGAGTTTATCGATACCAACAATATGGGTTGATTCGCCAGAGCTTACGGCATCATACTATAAAAATTATCTTGGATTTAGCTGGTTGATATCTTGTCCACTAAAAGGGTCTATTTTGCTAAAAAACGATAAGAATTGGTTGCTGATTAAGCCTACTTTAAACAACTTTGAACACGAAAATCAACATTTAAAACTAATCTCAAAGAATATTAAAGAAGATTATTCATTAGTCTATGATAAAGTAAGAGTAATTAGACCATACTCTTTAAAATCAATCGAAAAATTTATAATTATCGACTGCAATGGCATAGAAATTGAGTATTGTTCGAGCTAAAAAAATCAAAAATTAACTAACATAAACCTAAAAGTATTAAAAAAACAGATGAAAAATTTATTCAAGTTGCTTGTAGCAACGCTATGCCTTTTTTCAACACAAATTAGAGTTATAGCAGATACTGAAACCGAAGCAAAAGTTACCATAAGCGGATATATTAAGGATGCAAGTAATGGTGAGGCATTAATTGGAGCAACGGTTTTAGTTAAAGAAGAGGGCAAAGGAACT
>JBPXJX010000479.1:0-1873 GCA_051715525.1 Bacteroidales bacterium | reverse complement strand
TCGAAGCACATAGTAAAAAGTTGATGAGGGATCAATTGATTTTGACACTGCGAATGAATGCTCGTATACCTCTTTCGCTACGTTAGATTCATTAGCCAATTCGAACAATGCTTTAGCATATCTTACCGAAATCCGTCCAGTGTTCATTTCAATTGATTAGTTTTTACTAGAAACCTCTTTAACCAGCTCTTTGAAGTACTCAATTTGTTTATCCTTATCGGCAAACTGTTTACGAAGAATTTTTTCAGTTATTTCGAGAGCAAGTGTTGACGCCATAAGGGCAAGCTCCTTTTGTGCGTTCTCTTTCTCTTGAATTATCATCAAGCGCGACTTGTCAATAATTTTTTGAGCTTCAGCTTGAGCTTGAACCTTGGCCTCTTCAACGATTTTATCCCTAAGGGCTTTAGCTTCTTTAAGAGCTAACTCCCTTTCTGCTCTTGCCTTTTCGGCAAGCTCTTCGTTATAGGCCTGCAATTTCTTGATTTCGTTACGAGCCTCCTCGGCCATATGCAACGACTTTGAGATTGACTCTTCGCGGCTTTTGAGTCCTTGCATGATGGGTTTCCATGCAAATTTCTTGAGCACAAATAGAACCAATCCGAATGAAATTAGCATCCAGACTACAAGCCCATAATCAGGAGTAATTAGTCCCATGGGAGTTTTGTTTTATAAGAATATTACAAGTGCACAAATAATGATTGCAAAGAAAGCAACGCCCTCAATAAGAGCAGCAGCAACAATCATGTTTGAACGAATATCGCCTACAGCTTCGGGTTGACGTGCAATTGATTCAAGAGCTGAAGAACCAATTTTACCGATACCAACACCAGCAGCAAGAGCAGCGATACCAGCACCTAGAGCTGCACCTAATTTTGCAATTGAAGCATTTGCAGCAACTTGAAGAATGATAAGTAAAGTAGTCATATTCCTTATTTTTATGTTAAATTATTAATGATGATGCTCTTCGGTAGCCATTCCAAAGTAAATGGCCGATAATAGTGTGAATACATATGCCTGAATAAGTGCCACCAAAAGTTCGAGAAGCGACATGAAGAAAGCGAATGATACGCTAATTATTGAGATTCCATATCCTGCCCAAACGCTAATTGCACCAAAAATAAATATCAAGCTAAAGAAAACTACTGCCACCATATGACCTGCAAGAATATTCGCAAAAAGACGAACCATTAAAACAATCGGCTTTGTAAGTATTCCGGCAAACTCAACAACAAACATAATTGGTATTGGTAGTTTTAAAAACCAAGGTACACCTGGTGTATTAACGATATGAGCCCAATAGTTTTTATTGCCATTAATTGTAGTTATTGTAAATGTAAATAAGGCGAGAACCATTGTAACCGCAATATTTCCTGTTAGGTTGGCTCCTCCTGGGAAAATAGGAATTAACCCAAGCATATTGTTAAACCAGATGAAAAAGAAAGTGGTTAAAAGGAAAGGTAAAAATTTCTGATACTTCTTTTCACCAATTGATGGTATAGCGATGTCGTTTACAACGAAAAGTATTATTGGTTCAAAGAAATTTTGAATTCCTGTTGGTGCTTTTTCAACCCCTGCTTTATACTTTTTGGCAATAGAGATAAAAATAACACATAATAAAACGCATGAAATTAATAGAGATAAAACCAGTTTGGTGATTGAAAAATCCCAAGGAAGAGGATTCTCTTCAAGAATTTCACCATTTGAATTCAACTCAACAATCTTGCCCTTGTATTTTCCTTCCTCCTCAATTCTAAAACCTTTATAAGATTCTTTGCCGTGATGAAATTTGCTTGAAAGAAAAATGTTTAGGCCTTTTTGCTCGCTATAAATAATAATTGGTAAAGGAATAGATATGTGGGTGTGCCCTACTGTA
>JBPXJX010000478.1:0-1622 GCA_051715525.1 Bacteroidales bacterium | reverse complement strand
TCCAGCTGGAGTTATGTTCCGGGTGATATTTACAAACCTACATCAGAGATAATTCAAAAGCTGGTTGACATTGTAAGTAAGGGTGGTAATTATCTGCTTAACATTGGCCCCGATCCTAACGGCGAGCTCGATTCGGTTGCCTATTCACGCTTAAGCGAGATTGGTGATTGGATGAAAATAAATGGCGAAGCCATTTATAACACTAGGATGTATTCATGCTATGGCGAGGGTAGTAATGTTCGATATACTCAATCCAAAGATAAAAAAACTCAATACATATTCCTTTTCAATTTCCCGGAAGGCAAGTTGGAATTAGCAAAGTTCCCATTTCTGAAAACAGCCAAACTTCAGATGCTTGGCACAAGCAAACAGCTAAAGTGGAAGCAAGCAACAAATGGTGTTGAGATTGAAATCCCTCAATCGCTTAAAAAAACATCGAAGCATGTTTGGGTTGTAAAGGTTAAAAGCGAATAGTCTCTTCAACTTATTTCCTTTTTATATTTGAAAAGAACTTTGTTGAATTTTTTATTTTGCAGAGTTTATACCTTTTATTAGTTTTATTAAACCAATAACGTTATTTATGAGAAAAAGAGGATTTTTAGTTGTCTTTTTAGGCATAATGGGAATTGAACTGTTTGCTCAGCAAGATCTGAATTCAAATCATTTCCCAGTTAACGAAGTAGCAAATCAAAACTTTTTTTTCAATCGAAAGAGTATAAACCCTTCGCTAATAAATGATACGGTTAGGTTCGATGCATATTGGATTTCTCATAAAGAAATTGCAGGGTATTCTGATTCACCACAAAGTAATTTATTATCTGTGTCAGGTAATGTTTTCAATACGAATAACTTATATGGTGTTGAGTTTGAAACATACAAGAATGGAGAGGTTAAAAAGCAAACTATGAAATTTATTTATGGATATATTTTCAAACTAAATGAAAAATCTAATATAAAAGCCGGGGCAAGTTTTGGCTTTGAGAAATTTAGTTTACCATCACCAGATAGTTGGTACTTGCAAGGCTCCGTTGTTGAAAATGATTGGGGACAAAGCACTTGTGCTAGCGCTGGATTTGCATATAATTGGATAAATCATAATTTTGGAATATCATACCTCAACTTTATTAAGTCATTTTATGAATATGAAAACATAGAATATAACTTGTCTAATAAGGTAATTACAGCAAATTATTTTTCAACTTTCAAGATATTTCGAAATTTTAATGCTTCGCCCGAAATAATTTTAGCCGATCATTCGGGCATAATTGATATCATCATAAAAGGGAATATTTCATTTTGTGAAAAGTTTACGATAGGTTTAATTTTTAGGCAATCAGACAGTAATCTCGGAATTATGTCCAAGTGCTTACTTTTTAATAAAGTCGAATTTGGCTATCTGTTTGAGAAAGTAGATGATTCCAATGAAAATGCGGGCAGTTATGCCCATAATTTTAAACTAGGATTTATTATTAAATAGTTCATTTTCGAGCAAACTGAAAATTGTGTTTTAAACATAAACATATTTCAGAATACTGTATTTTGAAAACTTAACTGGGCTATTTATTTTTCGATTGCATTACGTTCATCAATAAATATATACCACTTAAGAGTGCTCTTTGGAC
>JBPXJX010000477.1:0-2851 GCA_051715525.1 Bacteroidales bacterium | reverse complement strand
CGATGCCAAACTCTACTCCAGCCCAATGCGCCTTAAATGAGTTTTTGTGCTCAAAATCTGCATCCCAATGAGTGCGATATTTCCTGTTGCGAAACCTAACGTTGGTAAACTCATCGTCATCAAAAATTGTAATTGAATTCTTTCCAAGGCGAATTTTTGTTGAATCGATTTTTGATGGGCTATTTTTTTTAAGCGTATCAGAAAGAATTGTTGAATCTTTGCTTTCTAACGCTTTAAGTTTTGTTTCTGGATCCTGAGCATAAGATGATGTTAGAATTCCAAAACCGAATAGAATAAGTAATAAATGTTTCATAATTTTAGATATTTAAGTTTTCTATTTTGATTATTTGATAGTAGGACGAATTGCTCAACTAAAAGTTACAATCCTTTTTATTCATTTTTTACTTGAGTTGAAAATGCAAAGTATTTCGATTCAAATGAGATTTGTTCAACTTTTCCTTTACTGTCTTTTTTTGCATCGAGTGTAATATCGCGACCAAGTAAACGGCTAAACGCTTTAAGCCCATTTTGGATAGTTTCAATGGTGTTAGGCTGGCTTTGTTGAGCTATGAGATTTTCAAGTTCAATTACCCTTGATTGGTTATTATTTTTAAAAAAATGTGCAATTTCTTTGGCTTGAGGATTAATATGAGTTTCAAGAAAAACATTTTTCCTTTTAAGCCTATTTGGAATATACTCCTCTCTATCAACTCTTGCAATTTCTTTTGTTTGCAGAGTATTGCCTCCTTTTGATGCTTCTTTTTGTGTAAAAGTATCAGAAGTTGTTGCTTGCTTTGCAAAAACGGCATTGGCTTTTTTAATTTCAAAAACCTCTTGGGTTGGATTAAAACTATTTACTGATTCGACAATTACTGAACTATTGTCAATCGATTTTTCGTTAATCAGAACGCGGCTTAGCGTATAAACCCCAAGAAGTAATGTAATTGCAGCAGCAACATTTATTGCAATTCTAAACTGAGAGTATCTGATTGGAATTGCAGGTAGCCTCTTTAAATGGGCTTTTCCATTATAACGTAACTCAGAGTTAGGAGTAAGTTTTGATTTTTTAAATTCGTTGTAAGTCTTAAGTTTTGTGGAATCCTTTTCAATACTTTTTTCAAAAGCTAACTTTTCATCAATATTAAGTAACCCTTCAGCTGCAGAAATACATAGATAGTCGAACTCATTATCAATTCCATCTTTCAGGAACGATTTTTTTTTAAGAGATGATTTATTCGGAAATGATGAAGTTTCCGCGACCAGAACAGCATCTTCAATTCCCTCAATCTCCCCTTTAATGTCAGGGTTTTGATCGAGAAATAGCAATAGCTCATCAACCTGCGATGCATTTAGCTGGCCATCGAGGTAGTCAATCAAATGGATTTCGTAATTGAGCCGATTAATTGTCATTGCTATTTTATATTACATTCTCAATGCTTACCAAGTAATTCTTTAGGAATAAACGTGCCCTAAAGATGTAAACCTTAACCTGCGATTCGTTTAAGCCTGTCATTTCGCCAATTTCTTCGTAGGAATATCCTTCGTAATCGCGAAGGAGTAGAACCGATTTTTGTATTTCAGGCAGCTGATCAACAGCTCTATTTAGAACCTCATGTATATCGCTATACTGCTCCGACGAGCTTGTTTCAAATATTCCTGACGATTCGTATTCCCCTTTCTTCTTATCTTTTCGAATTATATCAATTGAGGCATGGTATGTCGTTGTGAATAGATACGATTTTACCTTTTCGAACGCAACCTCTGCATGCTTAACCCACAATTTCTCATAGGTGTCCTGTACGGTATCCTTAGCTTTATCCTGATCTTTTAACGTTTTCAGGGCAAAGCGGTAGATGCCATCAGCATATAAATCGACACTTTTATTATACTCTTCTACCGTCATTCTTGTTTGCGGTTTCGATTGTATGACGACTAGCTGTGTTAAAAGTTACAAGCTTAATCTTTTTTCTTTAAAAATTGTTTCTAGCAAATAAAAGAAGAAATACCTTTGGACAAAATAAGTGCCAATAAAACAATTTAAAATAATGAAAATTAGAAACATAGTAGTTATAGTAGTAGCAATTGCACTAGGAGCATGCTCAACTAACTCAAAAAAGGAGAATGTAATAAGTAATCAAGACCATTTGCTTTATGCTACCATTTGGTTTCAACGTTCTCCAGAAATGAAAGCCCTTTACCACCAAGGGTATAATATTGCAACGTTAAGACTTGCAGAATTTGTAAAGCAAAAAACTTCAAAACCAAAGGCTGTTGTGGTCGATATTGATGAAACAATGCTTGATAATAGCCCCTTTGAAGCTCAAGTAATTTTTAATAAATCCGAATTCACTCCTGAATTGTGGAAGAAGTGGACATCTTTAGCGAAGTCAAAAGCGCTTCCTGGTGCAGTGGAGTTTTCTAAATATTGCCAATCGGTAGGTGTTGAAGTGCTGTACATTAGCAACCGAAAAGTTGATGAGGTTGATGTTACTTTAAAAAATCTCGATTCGCTTGGGTTTGCATATGCCAAAAAGGAGAATATGATTTTTAGGGAAAAGTTTAGTAGCAAGAAGTCTCGTCGTGATAAGATGTCGGAAAAGTATGAAATTGTTATGCTTATTGGCGACAACCTGAACGATTTATCCGAAGTTTTTGAAAACCGTGGTCTCGACTGGGGTACATCAACTGTAGAGCAAAACAAGAATGAGTTTGGTAATCGTTTTATTATGCTTCCTAACCCAATGTACGGTGAGTGGGAAAAGAATATTTTTAAAGCAAGCGATTCGTTAAATGATGAGCAGAAAAGGGTTGCAAGGCTTAAGGTTATTGATGGATTTTAAAAACTATAATA
>JBPXJX010000476.1:0-3591 GCA_051715525.1 Bacteroidales bacterium | reverse complement strand
TATTATCAAAGGCATATCCTTTCGCTTTTACATTACCAAAAGCCTCCCAATCTTCTACTTTATTTAATTTCAATATCACGTTTCCCATACAATTACAAGCATTCAGTTCAATAAGGTAAAATCATTCTTATTGAGAATAATATCAACAAAACGGTCAACCAAACAACGAATGTATTTAAAATAACAGGTTTCATGCGCACCTTTGCCATGTAAAGGGTATAAAACGATAAGAAAACCCAGTAAAATGCTCCTGTAATAGCAAAAAGTTTTACTGCAATTTCCGCCGAATTAAAAATAAAAGTTCCAATAGCAAGTCCAACAACCCTCAAATTAAAGAGAATAATGTTAAGCCAAAGGCTTAACTTCTGTTTATCAAGTACAGTAAATAGTCTCGAAATAGGCGATCCGATTAAAACAAACATTAACCAAGGGCTCAGGTACTGAGCATATATTCCAGACTGCAACCAACTTTGCCCAAAAGCCCAACCAATAATACTATCGCCAAACACCAAAATAATAGAGAAAGGGATAACGCTTATATAAAAAAGCATTGTAAAGAGAGAAAGTGTTCTTTTTTTAATTTCTTCCGGTGAATTCAAATGGGTTCTTGCATCCTTATAGAAAACCTGTCCTATTGAATTTCCAATTAACACTACAGGAACATTCAAAAATTTCTGGGGTAATGCATACAATCCTACGGAAGAATTAGAAAAGAAAAAGTTTAAACAGTAAACCGGAACGTGAACTGATAACTCATTTATTAGCTGCGAAGGCATTAAAAATAATGGGAAACGATAGTATTTTTTAGCAATAAAGATCATCCTTTTGACCGAGATTCGGCATAAAGAGCCAAATAAGTCTCTCCATACTTTTTTTACATAAAAGCCTGCTGCACTTACTTGACCGAATACTAAGCCAGGTATCAATCCCCAACGAAATTTTAATAGCCCAAAAAAAAGTTGACCGATAGTCATGGCTAAATCTCGAATCATCTTCCCCCTGGCCATCTCTTTATAACCAGAAAACCTGTTAAACCGATAGTTAAGCGTATTGATTAACCCCTGAAGAAAGATATACACTGGAACTAAAGCCCAAACCCATCCTATTGGGTTTTCTTTCCATGGCTCAGCAATTGATATTATTGCAAAAAGCAATGAAGCCGACACAAATGAAAATAGTAATGATAAAGTTCCGGATAGTAAAACTAAATCATCAGCATCCTCATCGTTTCCTGTTACAATGGCATATTCATATGAACCTGTTGAAACAATTGACGCTATCCCTGCTGTTGTGGAAATTAAAGCAAAGAAACCGAAATCTTCTGGTGTATATAATCTTGATAATATTGGCCCTGCTAAAAACGGAACAAGCTGTCCAATAGTTGCCCCTGTAAATAGTGTAAATGAGTTCTTAAGTAATTCCTTTTGAGACCTGTAATCAGATAGTAAGTAACTTAATGCGAATCGGCCTAATTTTCTCATTACTATATTTTGGAATAATTGATAAAAATAGCAAAAAGTCACAAAACAATTGAATGCAAGAAACTACAATTAATCAAATATTCAACAAACATAAAAATCAAAGTTCTTTATTTGATTGCATTACAAAATATGTTTGATGGGTATTAAAAAAAGTTGTAGGTTTGCTCCTCTAAACCGCTATGAATCGCATTATGGACGAGAAAGTAATTGACATTATCACTCAAATAAAGCAACGAATGAACGGTGCAGTTGCTGAATCGATGCGTGAGTCGGGAATAGTTTACAAGGTTAATTACGGTGTTACCATTCCTGAACTTCAGCAAATTGCTCAACCATACAAAGGCAATCACGAATTGGCCATTCAACTTTTCGAGCAGGATATAAGGGAATGCAAAATTATTGCATCAATGATTGACGAAGCAACAAAGGTTACAGGCGATCAGATTGATAATTGGAGCGAAGATTTTAATAACATTGAAATAGTTGAACAAGTTTGCATTAATCTTCTTTGGAAATCGGATTTTGCGCTACCACGCAGCTACGAATGGTGTATCGATGATGATGAGCTGATGAAGAAGGCTGGACTCTTAATAGTAGGACATCGCGCATCGGATATGACTATAAAAGATTCAATTTTCGAACCCTATATAAGCATTGTAGAAGAAATAGCCGAAAGTGAGGAAGAAATACTTAGCAATTCTGCACTTTACGCACTAAGACAAATTGCTAAACGAAGCGATTATCTTGCCAATAAAGTAGTTCAAGCTGCCGAAAAAATGACCGAATCCGATTTTGGCATAGCCAACTGGATTGGCAACCAGCTGCTTTTTGAATTAACTGAAGAGTAAACATGCCGCTTTGTCAGCAAGGCGAAAAGGCATAAAATTTGAACACCCATCAAACAGAAAACTAAATAATTTTTGAATATGGATTTATTTAAATCGTCGAACCCAGCATTCTCAGAAAAGATCTTCTCAAAAGCGGGTTCTTATGCTTCAGATGAAACGATGACTGTTCAAGGTACAATGAACAAAGCGTTGCTAATGCTTATCCTTGTTATTCTTGGTGCAGCATTTACTTGGAAAGGTTTTTTTGATGCAATGCCTGTTGAGGGAGCAGAAAGCGCAACCTTACCTACATCAGTAATAACATGGATGCTAATTGGAGGCATTGGAGGTTTTATTACTTCGTTAATTGTAATTTTTGCACCAAGAACTGCTCCATACACTGCTCCAATTTATGCTGTTTTAGAAGGATTATTTCTTGGAGGTATTTCGGCATTCTTTGCAATGCAATATAGCGGAATTGTAGTACAGGCAGTTGGACTAACCTTTATCACCTTCTTTATAATGCTAACCACATACCGCACAGGGTTAATTAAGGTAACTGAAAAGTTTAGAACTATCATTCTTGTTGCAACTGGTGCTGTTGCTCTAATGTATTTCATCACCTTTATATTAGGATTCTTTGGGGTTAATACTGGTTATATTCATGGTAATGGACTTCTAAGTATTGGAATTAGCATCGCTGTAATTGCTATTGCTGCGCTCAATCTGCTACTAGATTTCGATTTTATTGATAGAGCAAGTCAGCAAGGTGCGCCAAAATACATGGAGTGGTTTGGTGCATTTGGCCTAATGGTGACACTAATCTGGTTATATATTGAGTTTTTAAGACTTCTTTCTAAACTAAATAGTCGCAATTAGAAAGCCTGCTAGCTTAAAATCAGTGCATAAAAGAAATTTTTTCGTGTAAGGGATTTGTTATTTTGATATTAGTTAATAACTTTGCAGCCCAATAACGGAAAAAAGAAGAAAGTTAAACATACACAATAATGAAAAAGGGAATACATCCGGAAAATTACAGACTGGTGGCATTCAAGGACATGTCAAACGAACATGTTTTTATCACCAAATCTACCGTTAACACAAGAGAAACCATCGTTCACGAAGGCGTTGAATATCCTGTGGTTAAAGTCGAAATCTCTAACACTTCTCATCCTTACTATACTGGTAAGATGAAACTTGTTGACACCGCTGGTCGCGTTGATAAGTTCATGAACCGTTACAAGGATCATTTCGATAAGAAAAAGAAGTAGTCAGCATACGTA
>JBPXJX010000475.1:0-4607 GCA_051715525.1 Bacteroidales bacterium | reverse complement strand
TGAAAAGAAAAAAATAAACATCAACATTGATATCAAAGAACAAGTAAGCGCTTATGCTGATAAAAACATCGTTTCATCAATTATCCGAAACCTAATAAGCAATGCTATAAAATTTACAAATATCAATGGACATGTAGATATTGTAACTATTAACCTTCAAAACGAAGTACAGGTTTCCATCTCTGACTCTGGAATTGGAATCGACAGCGATGACCTTGAGAAACTATTCCAATTAAACAGTTCAATTTCTAACAAAGGTACTGCAAATGAGGATGGAACTGGACTTGGGTTACTCCTTTGTAAAGAATTTACAGAAATGAACCATGGTAGAATTTGGGCAACTAGCGAGAAAGGAAAAGGAAGCACATTCTATTTTACAATACCTAAAAAACCCTAACATACTATCAATCTATTTCAAAGAATCTACACTTACATCTAAAAAAGGCTAATGAAGTTCTTTACTAAAAATATAGCATTGCTCTATCTATCATTTCTTGTATTAAGTTTAGCAAAAACCATTGCCTCTGATGATATTGAAATATCAATTAATCAAGCAAAAAATTTCATCAACGAAGATCCATTAAAAGCCCAACAATTTTCAAAATGGATAATTTCAAACTCGAAATTATCTAAAAACAATTCAACTCTAATTGAAGGATATCTCCTTTACGCCGAAACTTGTATAAATTTTAATCAGAATGATCAAGCAAAACTTTACATCGACACCGCAATAAACCTTTCAGTTTCTTCTAAAAATTATATACAACAGGTTCATTGCCTACTTCTTTACGCTAAATATGGTGCTGAAATTGGCAACAATGATTTATTTATCAATAAAATTGCAGAAGCCACAAATCTTGCTCGTAAAACAAAGCTATTGTCAGAAGAAATTAAAATCCTAATTATTAGCGGCGATTATCAAAAAACATCCGGTAACTTTGATGGCTCGTTACAAACAAAAAAGAAGGCACTTGATCTTGCAACTAAAATTGGGAATATGCCTTTAGTTGCAGAATCATGGAATAGTATTGGAAGCACCTATTGGTATTATAGCCATTTCCAGGATGCTTTGGAGAATTATTATAAGGCATTTATTATTAGGCAAAATCAAAAAGATACAATTGGAACAATCTCATCTCTAAAGAATTTGGGGCTTGTTTATCGCGACCTAAGTAATTTTGACAAAGCATTAAGTCAGCTAAATCAAGCATTACTACTAACTGATGCTTCTAAAAACGCCACAGAATCAGCCGAAATATTAAATTTGTTGGGTAGCCTTCATAATAGGTTTAATAGGTATAATGAGGCCATTCTTTACTATAAGCAGAGTTTAGACATTCGAATTAAAAATGGACTTTTGCGTTCAACAGCAAATACAATTGAGAACTTAGCGAGAGTATATAGCCAGAAATCACTTTTTGATGAAGCCTATCAATCTTTAAATGAGGCACTTAAGATAAGAGAGCAGTTGCAAGATGATGCGGCTATAGCTACAACCCAGAATGAGATTGGAAATCTTTACAACCAAAAAGGGAATATTGCCGAAGCGCTTCGAAGGTATTTAATGGCACTAAAAATAAGACAACGATTAGGCAACAACCTAGAAATTGCAAAATCATTAACGAATATTGGCATAACCTACAGGAAGCTTGGATTATTCAAAAATGCTGCCGTTTACCTTGAGCAAGCTCGCGATTTAGTCCTCGAAGGGAAAGATCCTTCCGAAGCGGCTTACGTTTTAGTCAACCTGGGTAACCTATATATCGATCAAAAACAATATGGTGTTGCACTAAAGGTTTTTCAGGAAGCTTTGACAATGCGAAAGAAAACAGGCGATGACGCTAGTCTTGCCCGCACGCTTCGGAATATAGCTCAAGTTCAGTCTCAAATTGGTTATACTAATAGTGCAAGGGATAATTATACAATTGCTTTAAAACTATCTCAAAAACTCAACGATGGCAAAGCCATTGCCGATACTTACAACGAAATGGGCAACCTCGAAAAACAGGCTGGAAACTATAAGATAGCCATTTATCATTTCGAGGAAGCACTAAAAATATACGACGAATCAGGTAATTTCGATGGCAAGGCGCTATGTTTAAGAAAAATTGGTGAAATGCAGATCAAGCTCGGCAAACCTGAGCTTGCTATCAAAAATATTGATTTATCTATCGGCTTGGGCGAAGATCTTGCAAACATGACACTTGTTCATTTAGGCTATCTAGCTAAACACGAATACTTTAAAGCCGTAAAAAACAACAAAGCGGCTCTTGAATACTATGTACAACATGTAAAAATTCGCGATAGTTTAGAAAATTCAAGAAGAAATGAGAAGAATCTTGAAGCCCAACTCGATCTTGAACTCGATAAAAAGAAGGAAGAGATAAAAACGATGGAAGGTGAGGTTCAAATTCTTCGACAAGAGGCAAAAATTAAGGAACTAGAGTTAAAAAGGCAGCGTATAGTTAATTATACCTCCATTGCACTTTCAATTCTGATCCTTAGCGTTGCAAGTCTTGCATATTGGGGTTATCGCCAAAAAAAGAGACATAATTTAATACTTAAAGAAAAGATAGCAATTATTAGAGATGTAAATGAGAAATTACAAATATCAGAAGATTCATTAAGACAAAATATTCAAACAAAAGATAAGCTTTTCTCAATAATTGCGCACGATCTTAAAAGCCCATTCAATGGGCTTATAGGCCTTACAGAAATCTTAAATAAAAACGTTGATAATTACTCCCAAGCAGATATTAAAGAAATAAGCAATCATATCAACAGCTCATCAAACAAGGTATATACGCTTATTGAAAATTTGCTTAACTGGGCACGAAGTCAAACTGGGAAACTTAACTTAAAACCTGAAATAATAAGCATTAAGGAAATCGTTGACTCATGTATTGAAGTGGCAAACATATCAGCAGTAGAGAAGAACTTATCAATAAAATCAAACATCACCAACGTTGACAAAGCCTATGCTGATAAAGAAACGGTTACAACAGTTATTCGCAATCTAATATCAAATGCCATTAAATTTACTAATCGTGGAGGAGAGATAACTCTTTGGGCTTATTCACAGTTGGATTATATAAGTTTATACATTGCTGACACGGGAATTGGTATGAACAAAGAAGAAGTTAAGAAACTTTTTCAAATCGATAAAATTTCAACCAAAGGGACAAATCAGGAGTCTGGAACTGGCTTGGGATTAGTTATATGCAAAGAGTTTATTGAAAAAAACGGAGGAAGTATTGAGGTAGAAAGCGAAATAAACATTGGCACTACTTTTATCATTAAATTACCAACACAAAAATCATAAGAAACATAGTATGTCTAAAAAACTATTAACCTATAATGAAGCAATAACTGAGATTGATGCAATTATAGATAAAATTGAAAATCAAGAACTTAACATTGATGAGCTTTCGGAGAATGTAAAGAGAGTAGCAGAACTTCTAAAATTCTGTAAACTAAAACTTCGAAAAACGGAAGAAGAGGTACAGAAAATAATTAATGATCTGGACGAATAGCAAGAAGCCCCAAAATTGGGGCTTCTTGTTTTAATATCAGCTATCAAGTTTCATTTTCCGGGGCTTTATCATATTCTCGGGCTCCAATATCTGATCCAACTGCTCTTTAGACAATAGTCCTTTCTCAAGCACCAAATCATAAACACTTCTATTGTTAGTTAACGCTTCTTTGGCAAGCTTCGATGATGCTTCGTACCCAATGAATGGATTCAATGCTGTAACAAGACCAATACTATTGTATACCATCATCCTACAACGTTCCTCATTTGCAGTAATTCCATCAATACATCTATACTTAAGAGTATTCATTCCATTTTTAAGCATTTCGATTGATTCAAATATACTTTGAACAATTACAGGCTCAAATACATTCAGTTCCAGCTGTCCTGCTTCAGCAGCTAAAGTAACCGACAAATCGTTCCCAATAACCTTAAAAGCAACCTGATTAACTACCTCAGGTATTACTGGGTTAACTTTTCCGGGCATTATAGATGAACCCGGTTGCATCGGAGGAAGGTTTATTTCGTTTAAACCAGTTCTTGGACCAGAAGATAACAACCTTAGATCATTACAAATTTTCGAAAGTTTTACGGCTAAACGTTTTACAGCTGATGAATACATAATAAATGCACCTGTATCCTGAGTTGCTTCAACAAGGTTAGAGGCCAGAACTATATCCAGTTCAGTAACTCTGCGAAGGTGCTTAATAACAATGTCAGAATAGCCTGGTTCAGAATTAATACCCGTTCCAATAGCAGTAGCTCCCATATTTACCTCAAGAAATAGCCTTGCATTTTGGTTTAATCGCTCAACCTCCTCGCCTAGCGTTACTGCGTAAGCTTCGAAACTTTGACCTAATGTCATTGGAACAGCATCCTGAAGCTGGGTTCTCCCCATTTTAATAACTTGAGAAAACTCCTTTGCCTTGTTTTGGAATGACTCAATAAGTAACTGTAGTACCTGAACCAACTTTTTATTTGAAAAAATAAGCGCAATTTTTACTGCCGTTGGATAAGCATCGTTTGTTGATTGCGAAAGATTTACATGGTTGTTAGGATGGCAGTACTGATAATA
>JBPXJX010000474.1:0-1357 GCA_051715525.1 Bacteroidales bacterium | reverse complement strand
TCTATACGGCTGATAAAATTAGCGTCATCGGACTTTTTGCTAATAAATCCCGCAACTCTTTTACAAACTTCAACCAGATAATTAACAACTCCTCTCCCCTCTGTTTGCCTACAAAATATTGATTGAAATACAGGCAAACCTTCAAATAAACTGGCATCAACAAAGATTATATTCTCTGAATTTATTCTACTAATTAAGTCAGAACAACCTTCGGAATTAATAATTTGAAGATATGGATGGTTTAAAATAGATAGTACATCTTTATGGTAAAACCGAATTTCAGAATCAGCAGTAACTCGTGAATTGATTTGTAATCGAATTAAAAACTCGGCTAAATTATATGCTGCTGTTTCTTTCAAGGGATAGCCCATAGTGATATTAAGCTCTCCGATGCTCTCGGGTAATGCAGAAATTACAGGCAAAAGAAGATGCTCTTCTGGTAAAACAATAGCAGTATTAATGTTTATTTCAGGAGCTACCTCTTTAATCTTTTCAATTACATGAGGAATAAGCTTTGCTTGAGTTACACCCGATGGGGTAGAAATTAGATAAATCTTCGAATCGTTTTCTAAATTATTAAAATGGGTTGAGGCCAATTTATTAGGGAATTCTAAAAGGTTATCTTTTAAGAATAGTGCAGCCTCATGAACCTCCGATTGTGTATAAAAAGTATCGTAATCCCAATAGAAAAGAGCCTTTCCTGTTTTCTTAAGATACCTAAACAATGATTTTTCACATTGATTAAGAGCATTAAACCCAATAAATGCGTATGTACCATCGAGTTGAAAATCGGAGCGTGTATCGAACTTGGTGGCAGCAATGTTGTATGCTAACCCTTCGTAGCATAATCCTTCATTAATAAGCGATGAGCGAAACTCATTATAAATTTGCCCAAGCACTTTCCATATGGTAAGGTACCTATCCCTGATAATTGAATTGTTTGAATCAGTTATTACTCCGAAATATGCTTTTAACGCCTCAATTTGCTCGGGGGTTAGACCTCCAAATCGCTCATCAATCTCTTTAATGTCAACAATATTTGTAAAAAGTTTTTTGGCATCAACCCTGTACTTATCAATTTGATCAAAATCTGCTAACATCACTTCGCCCCAAAAATAGAAGCTATCGAAAGTTTCTAATGAATGAAGTTGCTTAAAGTAAATATCGTAAAGTTTAACAATCAATGTTACAGGGTCAATTTGATTCAGCCCCGAAATACGATACATCAAATCTGAAATGGTGACAATATTTGGTTGCCAAATAGGCTCCGTAATGTTTTCTGAAAGGTATTTATTGAAAAAAAGCGATGCCCTGCGATTAGGGAATACAAGGTTAATTTTGGATATATCTTTCCCAA
>JBPXJX010000473.1:0-1804 GCA_051715525.1 Bacteroidales bacterium | reverse complement strand
TTTGATAACATTATAGACACATTAAATCCAATAAAGTTTATTAAAATTTATTTCCAATTACTTACTGCGTTCTTATAATCGTTTGTAAATCCATAATGTGCTGTAAAAATATATTGCGGCAAAGGAAGTTGAGTTATTTTTCCCATCGATTTGGCAGCAGTTTCTGAGTTCATATTGAAAAAGTGGTTGAATCTATCAATTCTTCCATCCTTTAGGCTAAGTGCATCGCCTGTAAAAAGGTATTTTTCGTTTACTAGGAAGCACATTGAACCGGGGGTATGGCCGGGTGTTAAAATTCCTTGAACTTTAAAGTTCGAGAAATCTATTTTTTGCCCATCTTCTAGCGTTAAGTATGCTCTCCCTGAGAGCGTGTTTTTAAATAGAGCAAACCTCGAAGTTTGTCCATTTACCATCTGCTCCTCCTGTTTGGAGATGTAAACCGTTGCATTCTTGAATAGACTAAGGGCACCAACATGGTCGCCATCGGTGTGGGTAAGGAAAACGGCAGTAATCTGTTCGGGGTTAATGTTTAGTTTGGATAATCCCTCTTTAACAAATTCAATACTATTCCCTGCATCAAAAACGATGAAATCTTTGCCTGTTTTTATAAGGTAGATGTTTACAAAATCATCTTTAACGGTGTAGATACTATCAACCAGAAAGGCTGTTTCGATTGGGTGAAGTTTCTTTACCTCCTGCTTAGCTTTATAACCATACCAGCCAAAGAAAAGAAGCAATAAAACGACTACTGCTGCTATACCCAATAGAGTTCTTTTAATAATCTTTTTCATGTGCTTTTAATATTTATCAAGCAAATGTACAAAAATAAAAGCGCACAGCTTTTTAACTGAGCGCTTCGTTTAGTAAACTATTTTTTAGTACCGTTTATTCACTAAAACCTTCATTCCGCCGCCATTATCGCCAAATTTATTCAGCCTAAACTTGAGTGATAGCATAAAGTAACGACCAATGGTGTTGGCATGCGTTTCGCGAAGGTAATTGAGTTGACTTGATCTCGTTATTCCTGTATTTTTATTAAGCAAATCATAGGCTTCGAGCGAAAGCATTAATCGTTTATTGTTTTTGAAATAGTAGTTTATTTCTGCTCCAATTAGAGGGACTAATACGCTTTTATTAAAACTCTGCGAATTGTAGTTTGTTACATCACCTGAAAGCTTAAAGAATAATAACTCATTTGGAGTATAGCTTATATCGCTAAACCAAGTGTAGCTGTAATATTTCCTATTTAGCTGCATTTGGATTGAATATTTAGCATCGGTAATGTTTACTTCAACTCCAGTGCCTAAGTCCCATTTCTCCTTTTTACGATTATCGAATGAAAGTCTAAGCCTGTGAATAAGATTAGTATTGATGTTGTCGATTCCATTTACATAATTTATACCACGATTCCACCTTTCAGTTACTCCAGCACGAATATTAACCCCAATAAAACGGATAGGAGTGGAGAAATCAAACATCGCTGTAGCCGAGTAATCATCAGGCACATTGGTGAGATTTATAACTTGCTTAAAGTTGTTATCAATGCTGATATCATTGTTTATCTTATTCTGGGTATAGTTTAAGTTTATATTGGCAAAAACTGATGTGAAAGAGAACTGATCAAACAAGAACCAGTTCATAAAAAAGTCATGACTATACTCGGGTTTCAAATGCCTATTGCCATAATATATTGCCAACGGATTGCTGCTACTTATGATTGGAACTAGCTGTGATATACTAGGCTGATTTGTTGATGTCTCATATGAAACGCTGAATCTTCGTCCTGTTTTATAGATCGGAAGAG
>JBPXJX010000472.1:0-6380 GCA_051715525.1 Bacteroidales bacterium | reverse complement strand
CTCCAACTCTAGGTAAAAGGGCAATAATTGCACCAACAAAAGAAACGGCAGTTGGACTAATGCCATGTAACTTATCGGTTGACCAAAAAGCTAAAATCAAAAGAAAAATTACAACTGCTTTCTTTTCTTGAAAGCTGAACTTGCCAAGTTTATTGTACTCTTCCCTTAGTTTATCCATTCCTCCTTCAATCTGAGGTAATCTCTCTGATGGTGAAAGCGGGAAAAATACTTTCATTGCTAAAAGATATCCAAGAAGCATCATGCAAAGCATCATGGGAAACATTGCCATCATCCAATCGGCAAAAAACACGCTACTGCTAATTGCCCCACCAATTAGAGCACCAGCAAATAAATTGGCACCCGAACCAGTTAAGAAACCGCTGGCACCAATGTTTATATAGAATAAGTTCTGTAGAACGATACTTCGACCAAAATTATTACGATGTTCACCCCCGCGAGCACCATAGATTGCAGCAATAACCATAAAAATTGGGAGTAAAATAGCTGCTTTAGCAGTTGTTGCTGAAATGAATGCCGATAAAACGATGTTTATAAAAATGAAACTTAAAAAAATGGTTCCGGCATTTTTCCCAAACTTTATTATAAACCATAGCGCAAATCGTTTTGCAACTCCAGTTGCAACGAGCATGCTTGCCAAAACGAATGACATAATATTAAGCCACATCACAGGATTCCCTAACTCGGCATAAGCCTTTTTCTCGGGAAGAACTCCTGTTAGTACAAGCGAAACAATAAGAATAAGAGATGTTAAATAGTTGGGAATTGACTCCGTTATCCAAAGCACTAAACCTGCAATAAAAATGCCCAAAAGGACTTCGTTATTTCTTGAAAAAGCGACAGAGCCTATTTTATCAAAAACAATGCGCGCCTCTTCTGACAAATGAGAAGGATCAATATTCTGGAAAAAAGGCAACTTTAAGATGAATGAAAAAAGGATAAATAAAACGATGGCTAAAGGTGGTCCAATTATGGTAAGCCATTTTTCGAAATTACCTTTCTTTCGCTTTGGAAGTTTATCGATACGGTAATTATGCATATCAAGAGGATCAAATCCTTCATTTACATTGACGTTTATATCTTTTTCAACCATTTTAAAGAGATTATTAGTATTCTACAATTTGTAAATCTACATGGGTAGATTTAAATCCTACCCATGCAGTTTTAACACCTAACCTATAAAAAAACTACCACTTGGTATATGGATTCTTCATCAACATAGAGTTGTAATATTTTACATCTCCAGTTACTTCGGCACCCAACCATTCTGGTTTCTCAAAAACATCCGATTCAGATTTCAACTCAACCTCTGCAACAACAAGGCCTTCGTTTTCACCATAAAACTCATCAACCTCGAAAGTAAAGTTGCCAATAGGTACATTATAGCGAGTTTTATCAATTACACCAGGCTCACAAATCTTTAAAAGTTCGTTTACCTCGGCAACTGGAATCTCTTTCTCCCACTCGTAACGACTTGCACCGCCAGCATTGCCAATACCTTTAATTGTAATAAACCCTTTCTCACCTTTTACGCGAACCCTAACGGTTCTTTCGGGAACAGAAGAGAGATACCCTTGTGTAATACGTGTTTGCTTAGCAGCAAATTTTTTAAAATCCCCTTTAACAAGGAATTTGCGTTCTATTTCTTGTGCCATTTTTTCTCTTTTTTTAGTTGTTAATCTATCGGACTAGTTAGCCAAAGGTTTGTTAATCATTCCAATTACACGCTTAATAGCCTGTAAATAGTTGATATTCTCAACGCCTTCAAGGCCAATGTCTTTAACAGTCTTTTTGATTTCTTCAACCTCAGTAGATTCAGAGTTAATGGTAACAACCCTAACACCGTTAATTAAAACCTCACCCCACTCGCAAATTGTGTTGTTAACCATATAACCAAAACGTTGTTTATGAACTTTCACTGCTGCCAAATCGGGGTGATTGTTTATCATCTCCATAAACTCATCGAAAGTGTAAACATCTTTCTTTAGCTCTGGCATTTGAACCTGAAAAGCAGGAAAAACCTCATTCTTCAGTACCGATGCCTGAATTGGAAATTCACCTT
The DNA here is from genome assembly GCA_051715525.1 of Bacteroidales bacterium. Classification (GTDB taxonomy): domain Bacteria; phylum Bacteroidota; class Bacteroidia; order Bacteroidales; family Tenuifilaceae; genus UBA8529. Next base: position 4,300 of record JBPXJX010000472.1, on the reverse strand, counting down.
TCATTAAAGGGTTCCACTGTTCCATACCATCAACTGTTTGAACATAGGTTTTAATATCCATCTTACCATCGCGAATCTTGGTGTTGTTGATATCGTTGGTCCTTGATAGGATATAAATCTCATCGGAATAACGCTCCCACACTTTCTCAGGCACTGGAACAGAAAACCTCGCCACTCTCTTTGCTGCATTTTCAAAATTCTGTCCAAATGATCGAAACTCAAATCGAGGTTTCGAAATCTCTCCAATTTTTAACTCTTCGTTTGCCATGTTTTATTTATTTAGAATTTAGATTAAAAACGTAAAGTTTTGCTTTGGCATCGCTAACCACATACAATCGGTTATTTAGAATATCTACAGCTATGCCTTCGGCATTAATTACAGGAATTCTAAAACTCTCAATTAATTCTCCTTGCATGTTGCAGCGGCTAACCGTTGCCGATAAATCGCTAACAATCCAAAGCTCGTGGTTTATTTCATCAACGCAGATGCCTGAATAATCGTCGGCAAATGAAAGTTGATATGATTGAATCGGATTTAAGTCCTTATCCGTTTCAATTAATAAACCAGGGTTAATTTCATTAATAATGTAAAAATGAGTATTAAATGAGGCGTAAGTAATTCCTTCTAATCCTTGGTTTTCCTCATTATTTTCAACAGGAATGTCCTTCTGTCCAATTTGATTACCCTGCAAATCGAGTTTTACAACTCTCCGTAAACGCTCTTCAGCAACAAATACATACTGGTTATCTACCATCGTAACACCCTCTAAATCGCTACCAGAATAAATAAGCGACGAAAGCACTTTGCCTTTGGTGGTAATCTTGTATGCTTTACCCGTGTTATCACTTACAGTATATAAAATATCCGATGATGAACCAAAGCATAAATCTGAGGTTTCAGGTATATCAATATCGTAAGATGCAACAGGATTTAGCTCCTGTTTATTATCATCTTTCTTACAGGTACACGACCAGTTTACCAGAAGGATAAATAATATCAACAATAAAATTTGAACTGAAGCGAAATCGCAACCAGCCATTAACGATTGCGATTTCGCATTACACATTTTCATCATTATATAAACCTAACCCGCTTAGTTATTTGATGTTCCCTTAGTTTGAACAGTTTTTATTACCCATTTTGGAGCAGCGTCAATTTTACGACCAACTAAAGAAGCATGTCCCACAGGCCAATTGGCTAATAATAATTGATCAACAACAACATCAGTAGGACTTAAAAGGGTAATATCCTCACCACCTGAAGAAATTTTAAATTTTGTAACGCCACCGGTTGCAAAATTTCCATCGCAATCCAAAACAACAAATCCACCTGCAGGAATCATCGTACCTGGAGCAAATATATAAGCATCGGCGGCATTACTATCTTGCAACTTATAGCCTCCTAAATCAATTGCGGATGCAGTTCCGTTATATAATTCAATATAATCAGGTGAGCCTGCACCATAAATTTCATTAATTACCAACTGGTTTAGTGGCACTAAAGGAGCAACTGTAATCGATGGCCATGTTGAAGCAACATCATGGTTAAACGCGCTTGTCACAATACCATCAACAACAGTCTCGGTAGGGTAATAAGTTTTTAACGATGATGTTGCATTATCCTCGGCTCTTAGATAGTAGCTAATCTTTGTAAGGTCGGGTTGACCAGGAATTGTACCTGTAAATGTAATATTGTCGGTTGTTGAAAGAGTTATTGTTGTTTTAGTATCTGCTAAAGCATCATTTAAAACATAGTACAATCTCACTTCCTTAACACCAGTCTTATCATAGGTTTTTACAGTAAAGTTTATTGCCTCAGCATCACCGGGATTCTCATTTGAAGGAATAACCGAAATAAATTTTGGTGCGCCATTAACTACAGTAAATGTAGCACTGGTTGTTGGTGCAGTTGTTGGGAAGTAACTTTTCTTAGCCGTTTCGTCTGTTGCAACAACATAATATTTAACAACAGTACCAACTGCCATAGCTGGGAATCTGTATTTATAAAAACCACCACCAATTGGAGCCATTTCAATAAATTTAACCTCTGAACCAGCCTCAACATACAACTTAACATCTCTTACTCCTCCGGCATCAGATGCTGCAATAACAAAATCATAATCGGTATTATCATCTACATTAGCAATTAATGTAGCGGTTATAACTGGAGCTTCGTTGGTATTGCTATTAGCAGCAGCTTTTGTTGGGTTTGAGTTCTGAAAAACGTCTCCACCATCAGGAATTCTGGCATACGAAACGCCAACTGAAAGGGCTGGGAAGTCAACCTGATCAACAACCGCAGAAGCAGGATCAACCAAAAAAACAGATTCACCACCCGATGAAAGCCCAAATGCACCGTAAAGCGCAGGATTCCCACCAGCTAAAGCTACGTCACAAACTAGGACATAGTACCCTTTCGCAGCAATAATTGTTCCAGCAGGTATTGTATATTTTGCAGCAGGTTTATCATAAATACCAAAACCGCTAATATCAACTTCAACATCAGATGGGTTGTAAATCTCTACCCAATCGGGGTTTGGATCACCATTGTTCGATGCAACTTCATTTATAACTAAAGTTACCTCAGATACATCAGAATCATCTTTATATATCTCATCTTTCACACAGCTTGAGAATAGCATTGCCGAAATTGAAAGAGCCATTAAAAACAATTTAGTTTTCATGTAGTTATATTTTTATAATTAATAATATTAAAAATCAATTTCAGCTCTAAACTGTATAAAGCCATAGTCCTCGCCAGCATTTCCGCCGTTCTCAACGACCTTAGAATAGTCTTTCGTTAAGTCTCCGTTTATATCATGTCCAACGTAAAGTTTTCCTTTGCCGCTAGCATATCTATCGTGGTTTATATATGAGTAGTTAAGCATAAACTTAACGTTTGAATTTACATGATAGGTAACCCCAGCAGTGTAGCCATTAGCGCTTCCGCCCATGATTTGGGCTTTAGTGTCATTTAATGTGATATAATCGTAACGCAAAGCTAACTCAAGCTCGCCCCATTTACGTCCACGAGTAATCTGCGAAAATTCACCTTCCTCCTCGTTGTAATTATATTTTCCGCCAAATGCTAAGTAAGAAACTGAAGCAAAAAAACCACTTGCAGTATAATCTTCAAAACCAGTTTCACGCTTTAAGTTAGTCTGTAAGAATTCGCTGGAGAACTTAATATTATTGTATGTAGCAGATAATTCTCCACCAAGTAAAGTATAAGACTCAACATTTGGAATATCATCGGTATCTAAGAATTTCTTGCGGCTAATACTTGTCATATCTCTTGAAGATATTCGATAGGTATTAGGGAATTCAAAACTAGTTTTTGGTGTACGATAAGAACCCGAAACTCCTAAGTGTATTAACTTATGATCGGCATTAATAGGGCGATAAACAAATTTTCCTGTAAATGAAGAACCTTCATCGGTGCCGTTTGCTTTATTATCATCTTGCGACCATGTTGTAACCTCAAGATTTTCAACATCGTTAAAATGAACACCTGCTACAACTAAATATTTTGAGCCCCATTTCGAAACGTTAAAACCAAGCTGACGAGCAGGAGCCATTTCTGTCATAAAAGGTTCTTCGATAAATGTCTGATATCTCGAAGTTGTGGTTGTTTCCATTGATATTGGTTCTTTAAAGTAACCTGCTTTGAAATAATATTTATGAGGATCTGACCGATATCCCATAAATGCATCCTTAACATCAAGTTGCCCACCTGCAAAATTCAAATCAACTTCACCAGTCCAATGTTTATATAAAAGGGTTTTCATAGCAAACCTTAATCTTCTAATTGAAACACCATTACCAAGGGCATTGTATGTGTTTTTGTCGAAATACTTTGCACCGTCAAAATTTACTCTCAAGTCAAACCATGTTTTATACGATTGGTCTGGTGACTCGAATACCAAAAAACCATTTCGACTCTCTGCGTTTAATTCAGCACGGTCAACTTGTTGACCATAGGCATTTGTTCTAATATTTGATTCAAGAGCAACGTTAACAGTACTTCTATTGTTTACGTTAATATCCATTAAATCAAAGTTCGGATGAACAAATACAAGTTGTCCAGAGGTATTTGCACCTACCTTAATAGAATAATTCCCATTGGCATCAGTAATTGCGCCTACCTCTTTTTCTCCTTTAACTCGAACCTTCACATCGCTGATTGGCTTACCATCAGTACTTGAAATAATTGTTCCTGTAACGTTTTGCTCTTGAGCATAGAGTTTACCATTAAACAAACATGCTAAGCCAAGAAGCAGAACGAATGTAATTTGTTTTG
>JBPXJX010000471.1:0-6758 GCA_051715525.1 Bacteroidales bacterium | reverse complement strand
AACACCTGTGTGAATGGTATCATTAATTTTAACTACAGGTCCCTCGGCACATCTTCCAAAGCAATGCCCACCATGAAAAAAGATTTTATCCTGAAGGTTATTATCCTTAATGTATTTTTCAATTACCTTGAGGGTAGCCTTGTTACCTCGTGCAAAGCATGAACTACCTAAACATATTATAACTTCAACTTTATTGCTCATTACTAAACAGATGTTAATCCATTAACAAGCAAAGTTATGAAAATATTATCAATAACGAGTAATATGGATAAATGTTTGATTTATCTTCAAAGGCTTTGTTGATAAGGAATTTAGAACCAAAAATAGAATAAACAGGGCAAAAAAAATTAATAAGATTGTAATTGTTGGCTTTTCACATTTGTTTTAGTAAATTGTTGCCTAATATTCTAATCAAAAAAGGCTGTAAGTGATAGATATATAGTTAATTAATAATTGTTAGCGTACAAACAGTGTTTTTGCAATTGCTTAGTTTTAAGAGAAATAGTATACATGAAATTGAAATAATATCGTTCTGATGGAAAATAGAATAGGTATATTACTCGAGAAGTATAGCCATTCTCGCCGCGATAGTCTAATCCCGATTTTGCAAGATATACAGGAAGAAATAGGTTATCTTTCTGAGGAAGCCATTGTGCTTGTTGGTAAGCATTTAAATATGCCAACAAGCAAAATTTATGGATTGTCGACTTTTTACAATCAATTTCGATTTGAACCTAAAGGAACTTACCATATCCAGGTTTGTCATGGTACAGCTTGCCATCTTTTAGGTGCTGTTTCAATTATTGATATCATAGAAAAAAAACTTAAGATTAAGGCAGGCCAGACATCACGTAATGGAAAATTTAGCATTGATGTAGTTCCCTGTATTGGAGCATGTTCTCAATCGCCGGTAATATCTATAAACGGAGAGTTTCATTCAAAGTTAACCACCGAAAGTTTGAAGAACATACTCAATGATTTATTAGGAGAATAAGTAATATTAAAAAAACAAAAAATGGGTAATCAAACCTTTGCTGACGATATAAAATTTTTTCTAGAAAATGTTTTGATATGTAATCCAGCCGATTACCCTAAGAATGTACTGGATAAACTTGAAGTCTTCCGTAGAAACCGAATTACAAAACCTGTAATTTATATTGGCATAACAAGTTCTTCAGTATGTGCGGGTGCTTTAAGTGTTAAGAAAGCCATTGAGGAGTATATTGCCGAAAATAGTTACGATATTAGCGTTGTGCCAATTGGTAGCCTTGGTACTTGTTCCAATGAACCCCTTGTTGATGTTCAGGTTCCTGGGAAAAGTCGTGTAGTATTTAAAAATGTTACACCAAACGATATCCAGCCCATCCTCGATGGGGTTTTAAATAAATATGCTCCACAAGATTATGCACTTGGGCAGTACCGCCATAAATATTTAGAGCCATGGCAAGATATTCCTTACCTCGATGAGCTGAATTTTTTTAAAGAGCAAAATAGAATAATTCTTGCCAATTGTGGACTTATCGACCCAACAAATATATTCGATTACATGGCGTATGGAGGGTATCGTGCTTTAGCAAAAGCTTTGCGAAACCATACTTACGACGAGATTTGCACAATGGTTGAACAGAGCGGCTTAAGAGGCCGAGGCGGAGGAGGTTTTCCAACAGGAACAAAATGGCGAAAAGCATTACAGGTTGCTACAGATCATCGCTATATGATTTGTAATGCCGATGAGAGCGATCCAGGTGCTTTTGTTTACAGATTGCTCATGGAGAGCGATCCGCATAGAATTATCGAAGGGCTAATTATTAGCTCATACGCCATTGGAGCAAACAAAGCATATATTTATACACGCAATAGCAACGCTTTAACGGTTGAAAGACTCGAAAAGGCCTTATCACAGGCATACGATACTGGACTTTTAGGATATAACATTCTCGATAGCGGTTTTAACATTGATATTATCATCCGTAAAGGACCAGGAGCTTATGTTTGTGGCGAGGAAACGGCACTGATTAGAAGTATCGAGGGAAAGCGAGGGATGCCAACAGTTAAGCCTCCCTACCCCACAGAACAGGGCCTATTTGGTAAGCCAACTGTGGTTAATAATGTAGAAACTATTGCCAATGTGCCAAGTATTGTGCTTAATGGAGCAGCTTGGTATTCATCAATCGGAACTGAAAACTCCAAAGGCACTAAAATATTCTCAATAACCGGAAAAGTTAAAGAATCCTGCGCAGTGGAGGTTACAATGGGAACGCCATTGTCAGCGCTGCTTGAATTAGGAGGCGGAGTTGCCAATGAACTTAAGTTTAAAGCATTGCATCTTGGTGGTCCATCTGGGTTTAGTGTTCTTCCTGATGAGATTAACTTGCCAATTGATTTTGATAAGCTAAAGGAGATTGGAGTAGCCATTGGGTCAGGTGGGGTTCAGGTTTTGGATGAAACTGTTTGTGTTATCGATTTGGTAAAGTATTACATGAATTTTATTCAGAAAGAGAGCTGTGGCAAGTGCATCCCATGTCGAGAAGGCTCAAGACGGATGCTCGAAATTCTTCAGAATATATCAAAGCGGCCAACCAATGAGAATGGTCAAAATACGCTTGAACGATTTAAAGGAGTAATTCACCTCGAGAGTTTAGCAGAGGTGATGCGCGATACTTCGCTTTGCGGGCTTGGTCAATCAGCGCCAAACCCTGTGCTTCGCACATTGAAACTTTTCCGCGATGAATACGAAGAGCATATCTTCGATCGTAAATGCCAAGCTGGAATTTGTCGCGATTTAAGAACTTTTTATATTGATGTTGAGAAGTGCACAGGCTGTACTGCTTGCGCAAAAAAATGCCCAACAAATGCGATTATTGGAACGCCTCGTTCACCTTACTTTGTAGTAGAAGATAAATGTATTGGTTGTGGAATTTGTGGCGATGTATGTAAGTTCTCTGCAGTTTTCTTTAAGTAAAAAACAACGAACAACAATTTCGATTATGCAATTTAATATTGAGGTAAATAACAGATTGATTGAGGTTCGTAAGGGCGAAACAATACTTTTAGCTCTTTTGCGTAATGGCATAAAAGTGCCAACCCTTTGCAGTATGAAAGAGCTTTCGCCAACAGGAGCATGTAGGATTTGTGTTGTTGAAGTTGAAGGAAAAGAGAATCTTGTTACCTCATGCTCTTACCCTGTAGAGGAGGGAATGAAGATTAAAACTCACTCTCCTAGAGTAGTAAAAGCGCGTAAAACCCTTGTTGAGCTACTTCTTTCAAATCACCCCGACGATTGCCTCTATTGCGAACGAAATGGTTGTTGCGAGTTACAGGATTTAGCTATCGATTTGAATATTCGTGAGCGAAAGATATCGGGAAAGAAAAGTCGGCATAAACTCGATCTGTCTAGTCCAAGTATTGTTCGCGATCCAGCAAAATGTATCCTTTGCGGACGTTGTGTTCGGGTATGTGATGAGCTACAATCCGTTTCAACACTCGAATTTCTCAATAGAGGAAATAAAACCGTAATTGGAACTGCAATGGCTCGCGATCTTAACTTCTCGAGTTGTATAAATTGTGGACGTTGTGTTATGGTTTGCCCTACAGGTGCACTGCACGAGCATGGATATCTTGATGATGTAATTGACTCTTTGAATAACCCATCGTTAAAGGTTATAGCTCAGTATGGCCCTGCCGTAACAGTTTCTCTTGCCGAAGAGTTTGGGATAAAAGCCGGAAAAGACATAAATGGAGTAATAAATGCTGCACTGCGAAAAATAGGTTTCGACCATATTTTCGATACTTCATTTGGGGCAGATCTTGCTGTAATGGAGACCGTTGAGGTACTAATGCAAAAACTTGAAACAGGAGAAGGTTTTCCTGTTATTTCAAGCTGCTGCCCAGCTTGGATAAAGTACGCTGAGCAATTTTACCCTGAAGTATTGGCTTACATTTCAACATGTAAGTCACCTCAGCAAATGCTGGGTTCGATTATCAAAACCTATTATGCTCCACTGAATGATATCAACCCAAATTCAATTTATTCAGTTGCTATAATGCCTTGCCTTGCTAAGAAATTCGAGGCTCAACGCGAGGAGATGACCCATAAAGCAATTTCTGATGTCGATGTTGTTATTACAACCCGTGAACTTTCTAAACTAATTAAACTATATGGTATCGATATTCAGAGTATCGATGCTCAAACACCAGATTCACCATTTGGAATAAGAAGTTCTGCCGCCAAACTATTTGGAACATCAGGAGGCACAACCGAAGCAATTCTTAGAACTCTGCATTTTAAGCTTACAGGAAAAGAGTTTAGTTCAACAAAATTAAATGATTTAAGAGCTGTTAATGGAATTAAAGAAATTCCTGTAAAGATTGGGAATAAAGAGATCAAGGTTGTGCTAGTTAATGGTTTAACAGGTATAGAAAAACTTATGGAACGGATTATAAATAAAACTGTAAATGCTCACTTTATCGAAATAATGGCTTGCCAAGGAGGTTGTGTGAACGGAGGAGGGCAACCATTTAAAGCTGGCGAAAAGGATATTAAAGCTAGAATTAAAACTATTTATGAGATTGATGAGGTTGATACTATAAAAGCATCTCATAAAAATCCTTTGGTTAACGATTTGTATGAGAAGTTTCTCGAAAAACCTTGTAGCGAAAAAGCTAAACAGCAGTTACATACATGCTACACCAAGCGCGATGTATTACTATAAACCGACAACTAACAACTAATAACTGTTTTATGCCATTCTCCGAAGATAAATTAAAACTTGTTTATACAGTAAAGGAGCTGTGTAGGGTTTGCTATACTTGTGTGAGGGAATGTCCGGCCAAAGCCATCAAAATTATAAATGGGCAGGCTGAGGTTATTAGCGAAAGGTGTATCGGTTGTGGAAACTGTATCAAGGTTTGCAGTCAAGATGCTAAGGTGTTTTATCAATCGAGGATTGATGTTAAAAACCTTTTACTATCCGATACCAAGGTTGCTGCTATTGTTGCTCCTAGTTTTCCTGCTGAGTTTCCTGAAATAAAAGATTATCAGAAGTTTGTTGGGATGATTCGTGCCTTAGGGTTCGATTACGTTTTTGAGGTAGCCTTTGGCGCCGATTTGGTAGCCAAGAAGTATAAAGAATTACTTGAAGATAGATCAGGTACCGATTACATATCATCCGATTGCCCTGCAATTGTTTCGTATATTCGATACTATCACCCCGATTTGGTTAAAAACCTTGTGCCAGTTGTTTCACCAATGGTAGCAATGGCAAGGGTTGTTAAACGGAAGTTAGGACCTAATGTGAAGATTGTTTTTGTAGGCCCTTGCATAGCTAAGAAAGCAGAATCTGAAGAGACTGATGAGGCGCTAACATTTAGGGAGTTACGTGGAATGTTTGATTTGGCTGAGCTTAACATCGATAATGTTGAGGCATCTGATTTCGATATGCCACATGCCGGAAGAGGAGCCATTTTTCCTGTTAGCAGAGGTCTTATTCAAACGGTTAATATCTTTGATGATGTTGTTGAGGGTAATGTAATTGTAGCCGAGGGAAGAATTGGTTTTCAAGAGGCAATAAAGGAATATGAGGCTGATAGCCTAAAGGGGCAGCACCTGGAGCTCCTATGCTGCGAAGGGTGTATCATGGGTCCCGGAATGACCCCTGGTGGAAAGCGTTTTGAACGAAGGACTTACATCAGCTCCTATGTTCAACAAAAGTTGGCAAACGAAAATCAGGAAGAGTTTAATAAATCGCTTAAAGAGTACGAGGATATAGATATCTCAAGAGATTTTAGACCTTCTGATAGGCGCAAGCCAATGCCATCGGAGACCGAGGTAGGTAAGATTTTAGCCTCAATGGGCAAGTTCTCTAGTCGCGATCATCTTAACTGTGGTGCATGTGGTTACGATACCTGTCTTGAGCATGCTGTTGCCATTGTTGAGGGTCTTGCCGAGGTTGAGATGTGCTTACCTTATACAATCGAGGAGATGCATGCTTCGCTGAAAGACTTGGCAATATCGAACGAGAAGTTGGCAAAGGTGCAGCAGGCTTTGAAACAATCCGAGAAACTGGCTCACATGGGACAATTATCGGCAGGTATTGCCCACGAGCTCAATAACCCACTCGGTGTTGTTTTGATGTACAGTAATATCCTGCTTGATGAATATCCACCCGACGATCCCATACGACAGGATATCGAGTTAATCGCTTCACAAGCTGAACGATGCAAAAAGATTGTTAGCGGATTGCTCAACTTTGCACGTAAGAATCAGGTTAAGTTGGAGGTCATAAATCTTAAAAAACTTGCCGAGGATAGTATAAAATCTGTAGTTATTCCTCAAAATATTAAAACGACAGTAGTTTGTAAAACTGCCAATTGCGAGGCACAACTCGATTATGAACAGATGATGCAAGTGCTCACGAATCTCAACAAAAATGCCATTGAGGCTATGTCGAGTGGTGGCTTCCTAACCGTTGAAGTTGATGGAAACGAGAAAGAGGTAATTTTTAATGTAATCGATACTGGCACAGGTATCCCTGAGGAAAATATGGAGAAGTTATATACCCCATTTTTCACAACAAAAGGGTTAGGCAAAGGAACCGGCCTAGGATTGGCAACAACCTATGGCATAGTTAAAATGCATAAAGGTAAGATTGAAGTTGAATCCAACACCGATAGATTAAAAGGACCAACAGGAACAACTTTTAGAATAATTCTACCTAGGGAGGAAGGTGAGGATGTTGAGAAGTAAGAAGTGAGATTTA
>JBPXJX010000470.1:0-3384 GCA_051715525.1 Bacteroidales bacterium | reverse complement strand
CGTTTTCTCCTTTATCTCGTGGAAGAGTTACATCCTAGTTGCTATCATGGTTTCATTGGGAATAGCCCTAACACAATTATCAATACCAAAGCAATACCTTGCCATCTTTTACAGCGGTATTGGATTGGCTCTAATCCTTTCGAGTATTTGAGATTTTAGAGTTTTAATTTCAGAAATAAGAAAAGGAAACCTTACTCGCCGATAATCTCTTTTATCGTTTCATTGGAATTTTTGTTCCGATAGGTAAACAGTTTGCTATCGCCCAATTCGTCGTATGAAAAAAGTTCACGATTAAAAACTGGCGCTTTAACCCCATCGTAAAAGAATTTATTACCAACAAATACTCGAGCCTCGTCCCATAAATTCTTTTGAACAAAACTGTTGATGATAGTCGTTCCGCCCTCAATCATTACGGAGTATATATTCCTATCGTACAACTCTTTAAGAAGTTGCATCTCCATTCCTTTTGCAAAATCAATGGTAATTATCTCTAAGTTAGGTATTGCTGCAAATTGAGGTTTACGAACCGATGCTGCTGCATTATTCCCAATGAATAGCAAAGTTGGAATACACCCATCAAATACATTTGACTCAATGGGAAGTCGTAACTTACGATCGATTATTACCCGAGTTGGAGTTCTTCCGCTCCAATCGCGAACATTTAGTTTAGGATTATCTTTCTCAACGGTTTTAGTTCCTATAAGTATTGCTTGCTCCTCGCTCCTCCATCGATGTACCAACGAACGCGAAAGTTCATTTGTAATCCAATTTGGCGAAACAGGGTCGTTTGGACCTCTTACTATGTCAATAAATCCATCAAGTGTTTGAGCCCATTTAATAATAATATATGGACGCTTTTTTATTTGAAACGTAAAAAACCTTCGGTTTATATCCCTAGCCTCATCCTCCAAAACACCTACAACAACCTCAACACCTGCTTTACGTAGAATTTCAATACCCCTACCTGCAACCTTAGGATTAACATCAATTGTAGCAACAACAACACGTGGAATTCCAACTGCAACAATGGTGTCGACACATGGCGGCGTTTTACCAAAATGAGAACATGGCTCGAGCGATAAGTAAAGGGTCGATTTCTTTAATAGCCCTTTATCTTTTACTGAATTAATCGCATTTACCTCAGCATGAGCATCTCCATATCGGATATGATACCCCTCCCCTATTATCTTACCATCGTAAACTATGAGAGAGCCAACCATTGGATTGGGAGATACGTTGCCTTGCCCGTTTAGTGCAAGTTCAAGGCAGCGTGACATGTACATTTTATCGATGCTCAGGGTATCCATATTATTATTAATTTTGCAATTTACAAACAGCTGAACGATGGGGAATAATACCGTTATTGATCTTTATCACGAAATAGAAAAGCAACTTAAGGGCATTTATCCCTCACAAGAAATACAGTCGCTCCAAAACCTAATTTTCGAGAATAAGATAGGCCTAGCCCTCCATCAAATAATTCTAAACCCAAATCTTATTATTAAGAGTGGGGAGGTCGAGGCAATCCTCAACATCGTTTCACAGCTAAAATTACAAAAGCCTATTCAATATATACTCGGTGAAGCCGATTTTTTTGGATTAAAGTTTAAGGTTAACCCTAACGTGCTTATCCCGCGGCAGGAAACGGAGGAATTGGTAGATTGGGTTATCAAATCAAATAAAGTTGTCGCACCATCAATTCTTGACATTGGAACTGGGAGCGGATGTATAGCAATTAGTCTTGCTACAAACATTAAAGACTCTAGCGTTTCGGCAGTAGACATATCTGAAGGAGCTTTAAGTGTTGCTCAAGAAAATGCACTAAGCAACAATATAAATGTATGCTTATCAAAAGTTGATATACTTGACCAAACAAACACTATCCCAAATCAGCCATTTGATATAGTAGTAAGCAATCCACCCTATGTTCGCGAGTTAGAAAAAAACTTGATGCAAAGCAATGTGCTTGAGCATGAACCTCATTCAGCGCTTTTTGTTAGCAATAACGATCCTCTTCTTTTTTACAGAGAGATTTTTGAACGGTCGAATGAGTTACTGAAAATGGGCGGCTACGTTTATTTTGAAGTTAATGAGGCATTGGGAAATGAAATGGTAAAACTTTTTGAAAGATATCAATTCTCAGAAATTGAGCTACGAAAAGATTTAAATGGAAAAGATAGAATGATAAAAGCCAAACGGAATGAATAAAACCTATCTCATTTCACCAGAAAAAGCTTTAACAAGAGCTCAAGCCATTTGCGCCAAACAAGAGCGATGTTCGAATGATATTAGGCTAAAGCTTGTTCAGTGGCAAATTAATCCCAACGACGCTGAGAAAATTATATCCAAACTCATTACCGACGGTTTTATCAATGATGAGCGATACACCCTAATGTTCGTGCGCGACAAGAGCAAATTCAACAAATGGGGGCCTATTAAAATTAAATACACGCTTAAATCAAAAAGAATTTCCGAAGATATTATTAAATCGGCATTACAAGAAATCATTTCCAATGATGACACCTTATTAAAGGAGTTGTTGACAAGAAAACTTAAAAGCCTTAAAGCGAGTTCACCATACGAATTAAGGATTAAACTCGTAAGATTTGGCGTTTCAAGAGGATATGAGTATGAGCATGTAAACAAAATCGCATCATCAATAACCAAAGAACTTTAGCTTTTAGAAGCCTTTCTGATGTTTTCCAATAAGCTGAATCATTTTTAATTATCTTTGAAACTTAATATCTAAAATCTAAACAGAATGGTTGAAAATGCTTATGCCTGGATAGGATTTATTGCATTTGTGCTGTTAATGCTCGCATTAGACCTATACGTATTTAACCGTAAACCACACGAAATTAAGATAAAAGAAGCTCTTTTATGGAGCGCATTCTGGATTCTACTTGCATTATTTTTCAACTATGGAATTTACCACTTTCTTGGAAAAGAGAAAGCCATGGAATTTCTTACCGCATATGTGGTAGAGAAGTCGCTTAGCGTTGATAACCTTTTTGTATTCATAATGATTTTTGGGTTCTTTAATGTTAAGCCCGAAAATCAACATAAAATTCTTTTTTGGGGTATAATTGGTGCTTTGGTTTTAAGAGCAATTTTTATCGTTGCTGGTATAGCTCTAATTTCGATGTTCCATTGGATTATTTATGTTTTTGGAGTATTCCTTATCATTACTGGAGCTCGCATCCCTTTCGAAAAAGACAAGGAGATCAATCCTGAAAAAAATCCGCTCGTAAGGCTATTCAAGAAATTTATGCCAGTTAGTAGTAACACCGAAAAGGGAAAACTATTCATACGAGCAAACCATAAGACTTATGCTACGCCATTATTCATTGCACTAATAATGATTGAATTCTCAGATCTTATTTT
>JBPXJX010000469.1:0-3623 GCA_051715525.1 Bacteroidales bacterium | reverse complement strand
GCTCTTCCGATCTCTGAGCTACGAGCCGATTTTTATGAATGAGGGTGCGAAGTTAAAATAATTACCTTAATTTTGGAAATTCTTAAACTATTTAAATGAAAAAAACAATACTTATTACTGGAGGTGCTGGTTTTATTGGGTCGCACGTAGTTCGTCGATTCGTAAAAAACTATCCTGACTATAAAATTATTAATCTTGATGCCTTAACCTATGCAGGTAATCTCGAGAATTTAACCGATGTTGAAAAAGCTGATAATTACTCCTTCATAAAAGGTGATATTACAGATGAACAGGTCGTTGATAGTATTTTTAGCATAAATCAAATTGATGGTGTTATTCACTTAGCTGCCGAATCGCATGTTGACAGATCCATTTCAGACCCAATGGCGTTTATTAAAACGAATATATTAGGAACTGTTACCCTGTTAAATGCTGCAAAAAAGTATTGGAAAGATAATTTTGAGGGAAAGCTCTTTTATCACATTTCAACCGATGAGGTTTATGGTAGTTTAGGTGACGAAGGTTTATTCACCGAAGAAACTTCATACGACCCTCGTAGTCCATACTCGGCATCAAAAGCATCATCCGATCATCTTGTTAGAGCCTATCATCATACATACGGCTTGCCAGTTGTAATATCAAACTGTTCAAACAACTACGGCCCAAATCATTTCCCCGAGAAATTAATTCCATTGGCTATTAACAATATCAAAAACAACAAACCAATTCCCGTTTATGGTAAGGGCGAAAATGTTAGAGATTGGCTTTTTGTTGAGGATCATGCTGCTGCAATTGATATGATATTTCATAAAGGAAAGGCTGGCGATACCTATAATATTGGAGGAAATAACGAGTGGAAAAATATCGAGCTCATAAAACTACTTTGCAATATTATGGATTCAAAGCTGAATCGCCCTCAAGGAACATCTGAAAAACTAATAACCTATGTAAAAGACCGAGCTGGTCACGATCTTAGGTATGCTATTGATTCAACAAAACTACAAAGTGAATTGGGATGGACTCCCTCTCTGCAGTTTGAAGAGGGACTTACTAAAACCGTTGATTGGTATTTATCAAACCAAAAATGGCTCGATGATATTGTATCAGGAAACTATCAGCAGTACTATAACGACCAATATAAAAATCGATAAAAAGAAAGAGGGAGCGAATTGTGAATTGCTCCCTCTTATATTTTCTTACTAACAATTTATTCAACTGTAACCGATTTCGCTAAATTTCTTGGTTGGTCAACATTACAACCGCGCATTAGCGCAATATGATAGGCCAATAGTTGTAACGGAATAACAGCCAATAGCGACTCTACAATTTCATGCGCCTTAGGAATTTCAAGCACATAATCTGCCATATCCTTAATAAGGGTATCTCCTTCGGTTACAATGGCAATTACAACACCCTTGCGAGCTTTCACTTCCTGAACGTTGCTAACCACTTTTTCATAACTACCATCTTTAGCCGCTATTACAACAACGGGCATTTTTTCGTCGATTAGAGCAATTGGCCCATGTTTCATCTCGGCTGCAGGATACCCTTCTGCATGGATATATGATATTTCCTTAAGTTTCAGCGCACCTTCAAGGGCAACTGGGAAAAAGTAACCTCTGCCTAGATATAAGAAGTTTGTAGCTTTATGGAATATCTCTGCAATTTTAACTACCTCATCGTTTGAGCCAAGTATTTTCTCAATTTTATTGGGGACAAGGGTTATCTCCTTGATAAGTTCTTTGTATTTTTCTTGACTCAAGAATCCCTTCCTCCATCCTAGAAGAATAGATATCATTGTAAGTATAGTAACCTGTGCGGTAAATGCTTTTGTAGATGCAACCCCAATCTCAGGCCCAGCATGCGTATAAACTCCTGCATCAGTCTCGCGAGGAATGCTAGAGCCAACCACATTGCAAATACCAAGAACTAGAGCCCCTGCTGCTCTGGCTAAACGAATAGCAGCCAGAGTATCGGCAGTTTCTCCGCTTTGGCTAATCGCAATTACAACATCATCTTTATATATAATTGGGTTTCGGTATCTAAATTCCGAAGCATATTCCACCTCAACGGGCACACGGGCTAACTCCTCCATTAAATATTCGCCAACTAAAGCAGCATGCCATGAAGTTCCGCAACCTATTAGAATTATTCGTTTTGCTTCAATCAGTTTAGGTAAAACATGGTAAAGACCCCCAAGGTGAATTTCGTTCAAATCCTGAGATATTCTACCTCTAAATGTATCATGTATGCTTCGTGGTTGTTCAAATATCTCCTTGAGCATGAAATGATCGAATCCTCCCTTTTCTATCTCTTCAATATCAAGATCAAGAGTTTGAATATTTGGCTGAAGCGCTTCGTTAAAGATTGTTTTTAGCGTTAACTCTCCCCTCTTTATTATTGCAACATCATTATCATTTAAATAAATAACGCTATTGGTAAATTCAACAATAGGTGTTGCGTCAGAGGCAACAAAATACTCATCATCACCAACACCAATTACCAAGGGACTTCCTTTACGTGCAGCAATAAGCATATTGGGCTCATCGCGGCAAATTACAACCAATCCATAAGCTCCAACAACTTTTGTTAAAGCTAACCGTACAGCAATCTCGGCTGTTACATTTCCTTTAAGGTAGATGTATTCAATAAGATTAGCAAGAACCTCTGTATCGGTCTCTGAAATAAAGGTATATGAGCGTTTCTCAAGTTTTGATTTTAGAGGGCTGTAATTTTCAATAATACCATTATGAATTATGGTAAATAGCCCTTTCATTGAAATATGCGGGTGAGCATTTACGTCGTTGGGTGCACCATGAGTAGCCCAACGGGTATGCCCCATGCCAACATTCCCAGATATATCTTTTGTACCGATATGCTTTTCTAAATCAGTAACTTTCCCTTTGCATTTAAATACTCGCGGCTCACCATTTAAAATACAAACACCAGCCGAATCGTAACCTCGATACTCTAACCTCTTTAATCCATTTATTACTACTGGATAAGCTTGCCTATGCCCTATGTATCCTACAATTCCACACATAATATTATAACTTTGAGTAGGTTATAATTAATTTAATATCTTCTCCATCAAATATTCCTTGTCCATAATTATATTTAAAATCATAATTTGTTTGACTTGTTCCATCAATGTACATATTATAATTCTTAATTTTTCCTGTTAAAATATTTTGAAGATGCAGTGTAACATCAATACTATATGTCTCTTCTTTTCTAAAATATCCGCTTAATTCAGTATTAGTTAAAGCATAATCAATCAAATTTTCATAGTCCTTTGTGGTGTTTGAAAATAAATAATGATACCTCCGCTTATAGTAATAGTTAATCGGATTAAGTGCTGAATCGGCAGGGAATCCAATAAAATTAGCCTTTTTTATTTTTAATTCTGCCCTGTGAATTGCAATGGGCATTTTTTCTTTCCATTTAGCGACATCCACAAACTTTAACATCCCCCTTGCTCCGCCTAATCCTTCGACAAAGAATAATGGCTGTGCGCTCAATGTATCATTAATCATTGGCTGAATACTAGATCCAGAATAATAATGCTTGTAGCGATTATATCTTGCTGTATAAATTGTAGAATAAAAACTAAAGGTTTTATC
>JBPXJX010000468.1:0-4469 GCA_051715525.1 Bacteroidales bacterium | reverse complement strand
TATTCAATATTTCAGGATTCAAGAGGATATTTATGGCTTGGAACCGAAAGTGGAGTTGCCCGATTCGATGGATTGCATTTCACTGTTTTTGATAGAACCTCCGGTTTGCCCGGCAATACAGTTCGAAGCATTGTTGAACTTGCCAATGGCGATATCTGGGTTGGAACCGATATGGGCATTGCCATTTACAATGGCTCTATTTGGAAGCAGCTAACAGCTAAGGATGGCTTGAAAGGATCGGCCGTTATGAAGCTAGCAACTGATTCAAAGGGTAGTGTTTGGGCAGCATCCAATGACGATGGAGTTAATATTATCAATGTTAAGAAAGATTCGGTAACAATTGAGAATCTGAATAAAGATAAAGGCCTTTCGGCAAATTTTGTTTTTGATATTCTTCATACCTCTAACGGGCAAACGGTGCTTGCCATGTTTGGAGGGATTAATACCGTTTCACAAATCGATGGGAAGTACATAATACATGATATTCAGGACTCGGTGATGCTCCCTAGCAATTTAGTTACAAGTATCGATCAGGATAAATCAGGAAATTTTTGGTGTGGCACTTATGATGCTGGAGCATTTGAGCTTGTGAAAAATAATGGTGCATATAGCGTTATACCCATTCAAAGCAAGCAAGGATTAACCGATTCTCGAATTTGGGATGTTTACTGCGAAAGTTCAGGGGATGTTTGGTTTGGCTCAAACGATAATGGTTTGTATCGCTTGAGTAATGGAAAAATGCAAAATATATCCCTAAATAATGGATTGCCCGGGAGTATGATTCTTAGCATTTATAAGGATCGAAACCGTAATCTTTGGTTTGGGTCTATTAATAAGGGCTTTTCACTATTTAGGGGTTTTCATCTTGTGCATTATTCAAATCAAGATGGATTACCCGGAACATCGGTGCTGGCTGTTCGCGAAGGGAACGATCAATCGTTATGGGTTGGTGGCGATGGCAAGGGATTAGCACAAGTAACCTTTACTCAAGATAAAATTAATTCTAAGTTTTTTGGGAAGGGTAGTGGTTTTGTGAGCAAGGAGGTTAAATCTCTTGATATTAATTCAAATGGAGATCTACTTTTAGGTACACAAAGCGATGGACTAGCAATTATGCAGAATGGTGCTTTTAGGTATTTCCCCGAAGATGAAATGCTTAATGATAATATCAATTGTGTGATTTGGAGCAAATATGGGTCGATTTATGCCGGAACTGATTTAGGGTATAACGAAATTAAAGAGAATAAAATACATGCCATAACTGAAGATCAAGGTTTAATTCACCCCGAGGTTCAAACTGTTATCTCCGACTCAAAGGGCAATATTTGGATGGGAACAATGGGCGGCTTGGTGAAATTCCATCCGGTTACTGGAAATTACAGAGATTTTAATGAGCAAGAGGGATTGTTCGATTTGGGAATACACGCTTTAGCCTTAGATAAAAATGATCAGGTTTACATCGGCACAACCAATGGAATTTACAGGTTTGATGAAAAGCATGACACCATCGTATCCATTGTGAATGCTGGACTTACTTCTAAAACAATTAACTCACTGCTATTCTATAACGATACTACTTTAATCGTAGGCACAAACCTTGGTTTTAACAAAATCTTCTTTGATAAATCATTAAGCAAGCCTAAAAGGATTTTATCATACGATAAAACCAACGGTTTTAAATTTATCGAAACCAATCAGAATGCCATTTGTAAGGATTCTAAGGGTAGAGTTTGGCTTGGAACAGTAAATGGACTAACCCGTTATCAACCCGAACTTGAAGATACTATTGCGGAAACTCCAGTTGTTCATCTTACCGGAATAAGACTTTCTTTTGAGCCAGTCGATTGGAAAGCCAAAGGCTTAAAGATTCAAGAATGGAGTAGTATTCCACAAAGCCTGAATTTGAAGTATTATCAAAACCATGTCACTTTCGATTTTGATGGGTTAAATCTTCGAAACCCCGAAAAGGTTCGTTATCGATATAAACTCGAACCCACCGATAATGCTTGGTCGCCATCAATTAGTAATAGTAGCGTTACTTTTCCTAGTTTAAACAACGGGAATTACACTTTCAAGATATGCGCAAGCAACGATGGCATTCATTGGTCGGAGCCAATTGCTTATCAACTCATTATAACACCTCCATTCTGGAAAACAGTCTGGTTTTACCTTGTTCTTCTGGCTTTAGTGGTAACTGGATTAATCATTTACATTCGCTACCGCGAGCAGAAGTTGAAGCGCGAAAAGGAATATCTTGAACAGGTGGTTAAAGAGCGTACCGCAGAGGTTGTGGCGCAAAGGGATCATATTGAAGAGCAACATAAAATTGTAACTCATCAAAAAGAGGAGATTACTGCAAGTATAACCTATGCCCGCCGAATTCAGCAGGCTGTTTTGCCTGGTGTTGAGGTGCTAAACGAGAACACTGCCGATAGCTTTGTTCTATATAAACCTCGCGATATTGTTAGTGGCGACTTTTATTGGATTGGTAAAAGCGGTAATCTTCTAATTGTTACTGCTGCCGACTGCACAGGTCATGGCGTTCCTGGAGCATTTATGAGTATGTTGGGGATTAGCTTTATGAATAAGATTATAAAGGAGCAAAAGATTGAGATGCCCAATGAGGTGCTTGGACAGATGCGCAATAACGTTATAACATCTCTTAAACAGGGGAATTACGAAGGCACTACAAAGGATGGTATGGATATGGCGCTTTGCGTTATCAACCTCGATACGCTAATGATGACCTTTGCTGGCGCATACAATCCTGCTGTTATAATCTCCAATGGTGAGGCGCAGGAACTGAAAGCCGATAGAATGCCTGTTGGGCTTCACATGGTAATGGATGATTTTACTCCAGTCAACTATCAGCTTAAAAAGGGCGATTGCGTTTACCTATTCTCTGACGGATATCAGGATCAGATGGGCGGGCCTACCAATCGTAAGTTTATGCGCAAAAATCTAAGGGAATTGCTCGAGTCAATTCACAGTAAGCCATTCTGCGAGCAAAAAGAGATACTCGACAATACCGTTGAGAATTGGCGGCGCGATCCTGCTTTACCCGAAGGGGAGGTTGATCAAATGGATGATATTCTTGTGCTAGGTTTTACTTTCTAACGAAAATGGTTTTGAAGGGTTTTCGTTAGTTCACCAAGCATCTCATCCGTAAAATCTAAATGGGTAACCATTCGTATTGTTTGAGGACCAAAGACTGAGCAAAGGATATTTTGTTCCTTCAGCTTTTTAATGAATTCCTTATCAGGTAACGATTTAGCGAGTTCGAAAACAATAATGTTGGTTTGAACTGGACTTACCTCTTCAACGTAAGATTGCCTTACAAGCACTTCTGCTATTGCTTTTGCGCGGTTATGATCATCTTTTAACCTTGCAATATTTTTTTCTAGTGCATACAACCCTGCTGCAGCCATAAATCCTGCTTGGCGCATGGCTCCTCCAAAAGCTTTGCGCGTTCTGCGTGCCTCGTTTATAAAATCTTGAGTTCCTAATAGAACCGAACCAACTGGTGCTCCAAGGCCTTTTGATAGGCAAATGGAGATAGAATCGAATAGTTCGCCGTATTGCTTTGGGTTTTCACCCGTTTCTACTAATGCATTGAATAAACGAGCACCATCCATGTGGAACTTGAGGTTGTATTTGTCGGTTACCTCTTTAATCTTCCTTATTTCGTTGATATCCCAAATACTGCCGCCTGCTTTGTTCACAGTGTTTTCAATCTCCACCATCTTGGTGCGAGCAGCATGTATATCGTTGGGATTACTGATATTCTCTAGCACATCATTGGCAGTAAATCTTCCTCTATCGCCAAATAGCAAACGAACCGATGCCATGGAGTTGCGAGCAATTCCGCCACCCTCGTAGTTATAAATATGAGCCATCCTATCGCAGATAACCTCATCACCGGGTTTAACATGAACGTTAATGGCAATTTGGTTGGTCATTGTGCCCGAAGGGCAGTAAAGAGCAGCCTCTTTACCAAACATCCCTGCGAGTTTCCTTTCTAAAGCGTTAACCGTTGGATCTTCGCCGTAAACATCATCGCCAACTGGCGCCGACATCATTGCTTGTAGCATTCCTGATGTTGGCTTGGTAACTGTATCGCTACGTAGATCTATGATATGGTTTGTTGTCATTGTATGGTTTTATGATTAAGTTCTCAATCTAATTATCAACTGGAATGATGGAATCGTGGAACTGGAGCGAAGCGGAACTCGGCGCAGCCAACTATGGGGTGATATATTGTATTGGTTATTATAGTATTCCAACATTCCATTTTTTCCATTTAACACAAGTTAGACCAAAGATATATCATAAGGTTTCATCTATGATAAAAACAATTGGCAGTTTTTGCTACTTTTGTGAAAATTACCCATTGATGATAACCATTGAGCAAATAAAAGAGCTTGTAAAGCGCGAGGACGCGCTGAGGAGGCATCTTTGACATCGAGAAA
>JBPXJX010000467.1:0-4152 GCA_051715525.1 Bacteroidales bacterium | reverse complement strand
TGAACTCGAAACTTTAGTCCAGCTCAAAGATACGGTGATAACAATAAAGATGCTTGAAGGCTTTAGCATTTCAGGCACAGGCCATGCCACAAGGGACTTTAAAGAAATTATTTGGGAGTATAATGTTTCAGGTTCTTTATTTGAAGCTCGCTATTCAAGGCAATAACCCTGGAACTATTTAAAGTATTTCCCATTATTAAGCATCACAAGGGTACAATCAAAAATAGGTATAATCCCGTTAGATCGAGCTAACTTAAGTAATTCAGAACTTTCAGTACCAGGATTAAAAATAATTCGTTTAGGTTTAAGCGAAAGTATATAGTCAAAATATTCTCTTTGACGTTCGGCATTCAAGTAAAGAGTAATTGTGTGGATATCTTCAAAAACAGGTTTATCAACCAATATTTCTATTCCATCCACATTCCCGGTTTTAAGTCCAATAGCAACAACATCAACGTTATGCTTAACTAAACTCTTAATTGCGAGATATGAAAAACGTTGGGGATTTGTGCTTGCACCTATAACTAGGGTTTTAAAATTCATACCTTTCAAAATATTTACCGATAAAGATACAAATTTTGAGACTACTTAACTAATCGCTTTTTCAAGAAGAACTACAGCATAAGCAGCAATACCCTCCTCTTTCCCAACAAAGCCTAATTTTTCAGTCGTAGTTGCTTTTATGGAAATATCATGTATTGAAAGCTCAAGTACTTTTGAAAGGGTTAGCTGCATTTCGGGAATAAGATCCTTTATTTTAGGCTGCTGTAAGCAAATCGTAGTATCGATATTTCCTATCTGAAACCCTTTGCTTTTAATTATCTCAAGGGTTCTTTTGAGTAAAATCTTACTATCAATTCCTTTTAATGAATTATCATTGTCGGGGAAATGAACTCCTATATCTCGAAGGTTTGAAGCGCCAAGCAATGCATCACAAATTGCATGTATTAGCACATCGCCATCGGAATGACCAACTGATCCTTTTGAATGCTCAACTTTAATACCGCCAAGCCAAAGGGGGTAACCCTCCTCAAGTTTGTGTACATCATAGCCAAATCCAACCCTAATTTTCATCCTATTAAAATTATAAAGAAAACTAGATATTATTTCTTTTTTCCTTTTGAAGTGGTAGTATTACTATCGAAATCGAACGAAAGAGTAAACCTAACAGTATTTGCCATCGGATTGTTTCCACCAGCCTGAGGTATTAGATAGGCAAAATCTAACGTAAATATGTTGTATTTAAGCCCTGCTCCCATAGTATAATACTTCCGATTTCCTTTTGTTTTATCCTCGGTAAAATATCCTCCGCGAACAGCAAACTGTTTGGAATAAACATATTCCAAACCAAATGCATAGCTAATCTCTTTAAGTTCTTCCTTTGTTCCTCCGGGGGCATCGTTAAAAGATTGTAACATTCCTTGTAATACTGAAACATTAGGGTCTTTGCCTGCAATTATTTCTTTGTTCGAATTGTACATTGGGGGAGTAGGGACAAGCAACTTATTGGCATCCATTACCAACGAAAAAGTATTGTACTGATCGTAATCCATTGAAAAGCGCCCTCCAATCCTCAAATTAGTTGGAATAAAATCTTTAACTGCAGATGATGTCACATAAGAAAGTTTTGAGCCAATATTTGTTATCGCCAAACCAAAAGCGGCCTGTGCATTCTTCCCATCAAGAGTTAATGGTTGTTCATAATATAGAGATATATCTGCGGCAAATGAATCTCCTGCTTTCGACTCCTGCTGAGTTGGTTGATTAAATCCTCCGGTTAAATCGGAGCGGATGTAACGGAAAGCAATACCACCTGAAATTAAATCAGCAAACTTCCTTGAGTAGCCAATATCTAAAGCCAATTCATTGGGGTTGTGCTTTTGAATTGGGTTTGCTTGGTCATCAGTAAACTGTATCTCTCCCATAGAAAAATAAAGAAGAGAACCGCTAATAACCTGATCCTTATCCAATCGATAAAATCCTGTAAGGTAATGCAAATTGATATCGTTAACCAGTTTCCTCAACCAAGGGGTATAGGAAAACGACACCCCCCACTGTTTCTTTAAAAATGCGTATTTCGCTGAATTCCAATGTTGTGAATTAGCATCAGGAGTTGTTGCAGCACCAACATCGCCCATACCAGCAGCACGAGAATCGGGTGCAATGGTAAGGAATGGAACGGCAACTTTTAAAGCATTTAATCCACCGCTAAGCGATGTTTCCTGATCAATTTGAGCCTTAACAGTAAAACAACTAATTAAATAAATTAACGAAAAGGTGAAAAATTTAAAATACTTACGCATATAATGTTTTCAGTTTTATTAAAGTTCGCAAATTTAAACATTTGATTGATACGTTATGAACGAAAAGAAAAAGATTAAATTATTTAAGTATTACTAATTTTTGTTGCTGTTCAGCCGACTTCCCTTCTAAGGTTCTGACTCTTAGCCTGTAAAAATATACCCCTCTTCCAATTTTATCGCCATAATCATCTAGTCCATCCCAACGAATTGGCCCTACCCTATTTCCATTGCTACTTGCCTCGTTGTACTTTATTGTTTTAACAATTTTCCCCGATGGACTATATATTTGAATTAGCACATCAAGGTTAGAGAATGGTTGGTTATGCTCAAAATAAAAGGCTGTATTATTGGTGAATGGATTAGGGTAATTCAACAAGTGGCTTATCGACATCTTAATTTCAGATGCAATTAGAAAGTTTATCTCATTTGTTGAACTATTGTTAAAAGCATCCCATGCTTTTACTCTAATTCTATGCTGCCCTTCTTCTAGATCAGATAGTTGTATCTCAGCACGTCCGCTTTTATAGCTATCCTTATCGGCCCGATAGAAATTGTTAAGCACAATCGTTTTTTCATCTTTGCCATATACGGTAGCCACTAAATCATGCCCAATACCAGCGCCTGAAGTATTGATCCCGCTGCTATCGGAAAGTTGTACAATAAGTTTTGGATTAGGATCAGAAATACCTCCAGAAACAAACTTAGCATCATTTAAAAAAACATTGACATTTGGGCCCTCATTATCAGTTATGGGGTTGCTGTCAATGCTTCCAATTAATATGGACTCATCACTCCCAGCTCCAGTTTCAATTCCATTAGTTGCAAAAAAGCTTAAACGGCCTTCACCTACTTTATAATTTATATCCTTTGGGATAATACAATTCATTAAAAACTGACCATCTTTTACGGTAGCAGTGCCTTTGTATAAAACATTCTCTCGAACATCAAAACTCATCACAGGGTTATTCCCATCGTTATTTAAAGTATAAACAGGTTTCTCCTTATCAAATAGCGTAACAGAAACGTAGCCATTATAATTAATAGCATCAGAGCCATCTGCATTAACTAGTTTCCCGTTTACCTTCAGTTTACTTAGCGCTTTAATAGTATCGGTTAATGATGCAATTGGAGTATCGTTGATATGAGTAAGCACAACATTCTTCTCAGGATATTTCAGCATTAATGCTGGATCGCCTAGAAGAGAAAAGTTTAATTTATTAACCCCAGTGTTCGAATTATTTTTTGAAATCCTAACAATATCGCCTAAGCGATAGTGCCTATCGCCATTTGATTTAACTATTGGCTTTTGTTGAAATACCGTATTGAAAAAATGCTTATTCAGATCAAAGTTTGCGCTAGCAAATACAATTCTTGTAGTTGACAATAAAGCAATCCCACCTCCATTAGGGGTAAGCAGAATCATTTCGCCTGTAGTGGTTAAATTATAATCATCGAAGCGACTAAACTCACAAGTTGCAGTAACAAATAATGATAGCTTTTGATAATTACGCCACGATCTTACATCATCTAACATCAACACCTTTTCATGCGACAACCATTGCTCGTTACCATGCCCCGAATAGTTTACAATTAAAGCGCCGCTATTCACCCTATTATTAATTGCTGCATTAACATCAGGGTATCGGTTCCCAGTAGGAGTTGATTGTTGTAGATAAGCATCAAAAAATATTTTTTGTACATTATAATTTGGATTGCTGACTTTTACTATTTCGGCAATAGTGTTGGCATCATTCATATGGGTATTGCCATCCTCATCGTCGCCAATAAAGCAAAGCTGATTATTCCAATCGCCCAATGTTGAATTGCTATAGTATTGCTTAATTTTATA
>JBPXJX010000466.1:0-8545 GCA_051715525.1 Bacteroidales bacterium | reverse complement strand
CGGGCTTTTGAAGATCAGAGGCAATTTTGGCAATGAATTTATTGATTGAAACACCCGCAGATGCCGTGAGGTGCAGTTCATCCTTTATGGCTTGCCTTATCTGTTTGGCAATTTCGATGGCAGAGCCGATATTCTGCTTATCGCATGTAACATCTAAATAAGCCTCATCAAGAGAAAGGGGCTCGATAAGATCGGTGTAACGGCTAAAAATCTCGCGTAGCCTTGATGACACCTCCTTATAAGCCGCAAAACGAGGGCGAATGAATACTACCTCGGGGCAAAGTTGCAACGCCCTTTTCGACGACATGGCAGAGTGAATCCCGAATTTGCGAGCTTCGTAGCTTGCAGTAGCAACAACCCCTCGCCCATCGGGCGAACCACCAACAACAATTGGTTTTCCTCGATACATGGGGTTATCGCGCTGTTCAATGGATGCGTAAAACGCATCCATATCGATATGGATAATCTTCCGATGCTCCTTTTTTGGCTCGCTTCCCATGAGGTTTATTGGTGACTAGTTGTGCAAATATAGTATAGGAAACAAAGTGCGGATTAGAAATGGGAATAAAATCAACCGCGAAAAACGCAATGACAAAAATTTGTTAAGTCATGCGAAATTCGCGGTTAATCAAGTAACTTTTAGAAATCTACTTATCTAAGATTTGTAAAAACTGCAAACAGAATTCATCACACAGGCGCTACACTTTGGGTTGGTTGGGCGGCAAATCTCTCGACCTAAAAATGAAATAGCCATACCTGCTTCGTTCCATTTCTCTTTTGGAAGAACGCTCATCAACTGCTTTTCAATTTTTTCGGGGTTTGTTCCTGAAGCAATGCCCAAACGAGGAGCCACACGTACAACATGCAAATCGACAATTATGCCTTCGGCATTGTAACCCGATTCACGAATAATCACGTTGGCCGATTTCCGTCCAATTCCGGGGAGTTTTGTTAACTCATCCATTGTGGTTGGAATCTTGCTATCATCTCCAACAGCATTTGCCAACTTTGAAAGCCAATTGGATTTATTACCAAAGTTCCGAACGGTGCTAATCTCGCGCTGAATATCTTCAACACTTGCCTTGGCAAGATCGCTCATTGTTGGGTAGGTTTTAAAGAAATCCCTAGCCACCACGTTGATATGCCTATCGGAATCCTGAGCCGATAGAATGACCATAACAACAAGCTGATAACGATTTGCATAATCCAAAGGATGTTTCCTTGTCCCGTACTGTTTAAGCAAAGGCTCAAAACTCTTACTCCAATTTATTTCCATAGTTTGCAGTATTGATTGATAGCAACCACCAATGAATCAAAAACACTAAAATACTTCAAATGTTAAATATCAAGAAACTTTATATCCAAAGATTTTAATTGATATTATTCGTACCTCAACGCATCAACAGGGTTAGACATGGCGACCCTCATTGTTTGGTAACTTGATGTTATTAAAACTATTAACACAATAATCACAGCCGAAGCAATAAATACCGAGATTTGAATGGGCTGTTTGTTAGCGCCTGGAATAAAATTGTACATCAGCAATGAGCCTGGCCAAGCAATAATAGTTGAATAAACTATCAAAGAAAGGTACTCACGAGTAAGCATCATAAAGATGCTAAAATCGGAGCTACCATTAATCTTCCTAATGCCTATCTCCTTAGTTCTGCGCTGAATTGTAAAGGCAACAAGTCCAAGCAACCCAATAATGGCGAGAAAGATATTCACTACCGTGAAAAATATGAGCGAGTTATTTACCGAATTGTAGACTAGCAGCACATTCTCGTTCTTGAAGGTCTCGTTCAACTCCTTAAACTCTAATGCACTATTGGTAAAATAATTTTCAAACTCCATTTGAGCAATCTTTTTGGCTTCAGCCAACTTCCCATTTTCAACCCTGAAAGCGAAAGACCAATCTCCAGAACGAGGCTCTGCCTCTAGTACTAGAATGGCAGGCTCAATGCCATTGTGCATATCCTTGTACATATAATCTCTCACAACACCAACAACCACAAGCCGATTATTCGCGATACGCTTACCAATTGGGTCTTTCCAACCAAAACTTCGCCAAGCAGTTTCGCTTATAATGCACGAATTTAATGTATCGGAAGGAAACTCACGTGAAAAACCACGCCCAGCAACTACAGGGATATTGAATGTTTTCAAAAAGTCATAGTTAACGGCGTTAAACCTTACACTTACTGTTTCGCCTGGCTGACATCCCTCCCAGCTGATAGTTCCGCCGCCAAAAGTAACGAATGGTATATGTTGGCAAAAGCAGCCTTCTTTAAATTCAGGGTGGGCAAGTATTCGACTTTTCAGATCATCAAAATGAACATCTGGCTTGGCACATGAGAACTTTGCGTAGACAACATTATCTTTAACAAAGCCTAAATCCTTTGTTAGCAAATACTTTATCTGTTCAGAGAAACCAATAGTAATGACGATGAGGAATATGGATATCGAAAACTGCAAAATGATGAGGATCTTTTTAGGTCCAAATTTCTTGCGTTTAGTTTTGAATAAATTCCCTTTAAGCAGAAATATAATATTTCGTGAAGCGAGAAAAAATGCAGGATAAGCGCCTGAAACCAAGCCAACGCCAATTGATATTGCCAAAATCTTAAGGCCAAAACCCCAATCGTTTATCAAGGAAAAGTCAATCTCTTTACGAACAATCCCATTAAAAACTGGAAGGAAATTCTCAACAATAAAGAATGATATCAAAACAGCAAGAGAAGAAACAATTACAGCTTCAGAAAGTAGTTGGCTTACGAGCGAAAATTTGCTACTACCGCATACCTTTTTAACAGCAATCTCCTTAGTGCGAATTGCTGCTTGAGCAGTGGAAAGGTTTACATAGTTGAAACAAGCCAAAAGCAAAATAAAAACGCCAATTAATCGATACAAAAAGAGAACTATCAGGTAATCATCCTGATCGTTAAAATTAAGGTAAAGTTTAGAAAGCGGGCATAATGAAACCTTCTCTTCCTCTCGGCCTGGCTTAATGCTATAAATATCCCATATTTTTGAGTTAACAGTTTGAAGATCGTTTGCCGATTGAAGAAGAACGAAGTTCATGCAATCGCCCCGCCACTGCTCCCTAATGTTTCGTTCCTTTTCAACAGACGAAATTGAAACGAGGTAGGTTGGTCGAAATATTGAGTTCCGTGGTAAATCTTTATAGATACCAGTAACTTTCAATTCATTCCTTTTCTCAATAAATATGCTCTTTCCCATTGCTCCACCTTGAGGAAAAAGTTTATTAGCCAGACTCTCAGACAAAACTACTGAATAAGGCTCGTTAAGCGCTATGGAGCTGTTACCATCAACAAAATGATATGTAAAAATATCGAAGATTGATGGCTCGGTAATTACTCCATCCAAATCGTAAATTTGTTTTAAGGGATTCGATGATAAATAACGGCCATTCAGCTGTTCAACCAGCATGGTTTTCTCAACTTCGGGACATTTATCTTTAATTAGTTTTGATGTAATTCCGTAAGAATGGGGCGAAATATTATTTCCATCCATTGAGGCAACAGCCTTAACAAAGGTCCGTTGCACCCTGTAAATCCTATCGTAGTTCACATTGTGCTTATCCCAACTCTTCTCGTACTTAACAAAAAGCGAAATAAGAATATATGCAGATAAACCAACAGCCAAGCCAAACACATTAATAGCTGTATTCAGCTTATGCTTTTGAATGCTTCGGATAGTCGTTTTGAAGTTTAAAATCATCATGGCAATTTAGTTTATTTTAAAATCTTTTAGTTGAAATTTTCTATAGCGAATGTTGACTTCAACTATTCAACCAACATGCCACTAAGCACAACACTTTGATAGTATGATAAATAGTAAGTTTGTATAGATTTTTACTTCCTATAAATCTGTAAAATAGCTGAACAAGCATTGTTCAATATCTGAACAATTTGATATATTTGTTCTGATCAAAATACTTAGTATGAATAAGCCTTTAAATGGTAAGATTCTAATTATCGACGATAACCGCCAAATCCTTGAATCGCTTACCATGCTGCTCAAGTACGAATTTAAAGAGGTGGTTTGCAAAAGCGAACCAAATGATATAACCGAAAAACTGAACATCAGCTCTTTTGATGTTATTCTACTTGATATGAATTTCAAAAACCCAAATAACACCGGCAAAGAAGGGCTATTCTGGCTTAAAGAGATATTAAAGCGCGATTCTCAAGCAATTGTGATTCTTATTACCGCCTATGGCGATATTTCTCTTGCTGTACAGGCTATAAAGGATGGAGCAACAGATTTTATCACTAAACCGTGGGACTCCGACAAGCTGATAATTACAACTAAGAATGCAGTTGAGCTAAAACAAAGTAAACTCAAGGTAAAAAAACTACAGCAAAGCCAATCGGTTTTAAGGGATGATATAGAGCGTCAATTTCAACTATTCGCAGGTAATTCGAAGTCGATGGAAGAGGTCTATCGAACCATCGAGAAGGTGGCAAAAACCGATGCGAATGTGCTCATCTTTGGCGAAAATGGAACAGGGAAAGAGCTCATTGCGCGTGAGCTTCATCGTAAATCAATTCGTAATGCGGAAGCCTTTATTGGAGTTGATTTAGGTTCCATCAGCGAAACCCTTTTCGAAAGCGAGCTATTTGGACATGTAAAGGGCGCCTTTACTGATGCTCGAGAGGA
The DNA here is from genome assembly GCA_051715525.1 of Bacteroidales bacterium. Classification (GTDB taxonomy): domain Bacteria; phylum Bacteroidota; class Bacteroidia; order Bacteroidales; family Tenuifilaceae; genus UBA8529. The sequence continues at coordinate 3,862 of JBPXJX010000466.1, read as the reverse complement.
TAGAGTTGGACGCTTTGAGGTGGCATCGGGAGGAACACTGTTTATGGATGAGATAAGCAATCTACCCTTTGGTCAGCAATCAAAGTTGCTATCGGCATTGCAGAACAGGGTTATTTCAAAACTTGGGGCAAACCAACAGATCCCTATCGACATAAGGCTAATTACAGCAACAAATCGCAACCTCGAAGAGATGATTAAAAATGGCCTATTTCGCGAAGACTTATTCTACAGGATAAACACAATTACCATCCATCTCCCACCATTGCGCGATAGAAAAGAGGATATTGAGGGCTTAGTAAACTTCTTTATCAAGCAATATTCCGCTAAATACAACAAGTCGGGAATAGAACTAACCACCAAAGCGCTTGATGCGCTTATGAATCACAGATGGCCTGGAAATATTCGTGAGCTAAAGCACACAATCGAGAAAGCAATAATCTTAAGCGACTCAAACAAAATCCAACCTCACGATTTAGGCCTCCGTTACGACAAACCATCAACAAAAGCAGCCGACAGCCAATCGTTAACAGAATCTGAAAAACAGACTATTATTAATGCACTAGAGAAAGCTAAGGGAAACCTTTCGCAGGCCGCCAAAATCCTCGAAATATCAAGGACAACTTTATATGCTAAAATTCAAAAGTATAACCTATAACCAAGTACCTTGAAAGCAAATAACTTCAATACCAATATAATAATTCGGGTTATTCTCATTGCACTTACCTGCTTTGGACTTGTATGGTTTATTTCAGAGACCAATAGGATTATAACAGTTTTAATCTTCTTTCTGCTTCTCGTAATCGAGATTATATCGCTCATTCGGCTCCTAAATCGGATTAATCGCGACCTTGCAAACTTTCTTTACTACATACAAGAAAACGATACAACCCTTGCCTACACAAAAAAGAGGGTAGAAAAAAACTTTGGCGACTTTGTTCTAGATCTCGATAAGATTGTAAAAAAATTGCACCAAGCAGGCGTTGAAAAAGCTCAACAGCAACACTTTATAAATGCCATTGTTGAGCAGGTAAATGTTGGTCTCATTGCATTCAATGGCGATGGAAAAGTTGAACTTGTAAATAATGCTGCATCAAAGCTATTTGGGATCGATTCCAAGAGCACATTAACAAGCCTTATTGATAAATTTCCGGAACTGGCCCATTTGCAAAACCAAAATCTGAATGGAATTCCGAGGCTTGTCAAATTAGTATCAAAAGGCAAAGTAACCAGTTTATCGGTAAAAACGACTTTGCTTAAAATAAATGACGATGTAATTTATCTTGTAAGTTTCGATGACATTAGGAGTGAACTAGAGGCTCAAGAGATAGACGCTTGGAGGAAATTGATACGGTTGCTTCGGCACGAAATCATGAATTCCATCACTCCAATACTAACCCTTACAACTGCCATACGCAGAGGTTTCACTAGCAACAACGAGCAAAAGAAACAAGAAGATATTCGACCCGAGAACATTCAAGATGCTATAACAAGCAGCCGAGTTATCGAGGATAGAAGCAATGCATTGATATCGTTCGTTGAGAAGTTTAAAAGTTTTACGACTCCTCCATCCTTAAAGGTTAACACTTTTAGAGTTACTGAACTATTTGAGAAGATTAAAAATCTTTTCGCAGAGGAGATAAACAACAGAAATATTGAAATTACCATTGATGTATCGCCCATAGATTTGGAGCTAACAGGCGATGCTGAGCTGATTGAACAAGTAATTATCAACCTTGTTAAAAACGCACTTGAAGCAATTAGTCAACCATCGGGGAAAATAACCTTATCAGCCAGTTTTAATACCGAAAAACGAATAGCAACAACCGTTACAGATAATGGTTCTGGGATACCTGCTGAATTTATCGAAAGCATATTCCTACCAACCTTTACCACCAAGGAAAACGGGATGGGAATTGGGTTAAGCTTCTGCAAGCAAATTATGCTACTGCACCAAGGCTCCATTTCAGTAAAATCGGGCGATGGAGAAACAACCTTTGAGCTACTATTTTAACTTTAGGTAAAATTACTGGCTCCAACTTTTTAAATCTATTTTCTTTCATCAAAAATGGCTCTATCTTTATAGCCGTTTTAAACAGAGGAACTATGGCTTTAGATACTATAATTGAAATCAAAAATGCTTCGCTTTATCAGGATGAGCAGCTAATACTATCGGACATCAACATCAGCATCGATAAGGGGCAATTCGTTTACATAATCGGTAAAGTGGGTAGTGGAAAATCGAGTTTGATAAAGACGATTACTGCCGAAATAGAGCTAACCGAAGGCGAAGGCACAGTGGCCGATTTCAATTTAAGAGGGATTAAGCATAGCCAAATCCCGTTCCTTAGAAGGAAAATCGGAACAGTTTTCCAGGATTTTCAACTTTTACCCGACCGTTCAATTTATGACAATCTCCTTTTCGTACTTAGAGCTACAGGTTGGAAAAACATTGCTGAGATAGAGCAACGTATCAAAGATGCGCTTGACAAGGTTGGCCTACCGAATAAGGAGCACAAAATGCCCCACCAATTATCGGGTGGTGAGCAGCAAAGGGTTGTTATTGCAAGAGCTTTGCTTAATGATCCTGAAATTATTTTAGCTGACGAGCCAACAGGTAACCTCGACCCTGAAACATCAGAAGAAATAATGCGATTACTGCATGATATTTCGCTTACTGGACGAGCCGTCATTATGGCAACTCATAACTACGCTCTTCTCAAAAAGTATCCAGGGCGAACATTAAAATGCGAACAAGGTAAGGTAACTGAGGTTGAGCAAGCAACTGAGATTGACTTTGAAAGCCTAATGGAATAATCGGTTTTCGATTATCAGCAATCAGTTAAGACTTCTAAGTAATTAATTTCAGGTTTTAAAGAGCCTGATTATCAAAGGCAACTTGTTTAAGTAAATATTTTTGTAATGTTCGGGTAAAGCACCAAAACCCTCGTTAAAATAGGCTACACCTTCCAAGTTAGAGCCAGTAAAATCAAGAATTTTATTTTCCCCAACATTCTCATTAATTAACTTTTCAATTATCAGGTACATTGCACTTGTATTCTTGCCCTCATCAGATGATGCTGTAACTAACAAATAAATTCTATTCTTGAACCAAAAGTAAAAGGCAGCAGAAATTAACTCTCCCTTAGGATTCTTAACCGCCATTAAACTTCCAAAACCATTATGAATTGAATAATTTACCAGATTTTCAAGAATATTCTTGAAACGATTACTTAATCGTGGAAAAGAGTATGCTGCTTTGAAGTATGTAAAATCCTTGGCCGCTATATTTTCATCTAAATGCAAATTGCATTCTTTGGCAAAACAAATGTTTCGCCTGGTTCGGCGCGAATATGTTACTTCAATACTTTCAATAGATTGGTCAAGGTTGAGTTCGTGATTATTGTAATTAGAAACAACAAAATCAGGGTTATTGCAATCATTATATCTATTTAAATTGATATTTACGTATCTATACATTCCTGATGCCTTTTTCAGAAAATTGCTAATTTCACAAACATTTCCTAAAACAGACACAACTCCGAGCTGCTGACTCAAGAATGGTTGAATTAAATATTTAAACCCATATTTACAACGAACAGGAAGTGGCATAACGCATTCGTAATCGCCCTCAACAAGTGCCTCCCACTCAGGATTTGTAATATTAAGATACCACGACATGTGATAGGCTAAACCTTGTGGTGATGATAAAATACAATTATCCCATTTAATGAAATCGATCTCGTTATGCTTTAAATGCCTAATCTCCACAATGCATCAATTTAATTTGCTCTAAAACATTTGGCATGTGTTTCTCCCATCCCTTATAAGGTGATATTCCTGTCATATAATCGTTATGCCAAAA
>JBPXJX010000465.1:0-2102 GCA_051715525.1 Bacteroidales bacterium | reverse complement strand
AGTTCTTAGCCTTGCCGTAATACCAAGTGCTGGAGTATTTTTCCTCTTTATATGGGGTAATAGGCTGAACGCTGCCAAGGGCGTTTTAACAGCAACCTTTATTTTGGCCCTGGTGGTATTTGGAATAAAGATTTTCGGTTAGCATAAACCTCTAATTCGTAGATTTAATGAAATACTATCTTATTGCAGGCGAGGCATCGGGCGATTTACACGCATCAAACTTGATGCGTGGTATTAAAAAGAACGACCCCAATGCCGAATTCCGTTACTTTGGCGGCGATTTGATGAAAGCACAAGGGGGAACCCTTGTAAAGCATTATCGCGATATGGCTTTTATGGGTTTTGTTGAGGTGCTTATGAACCTTCGTTCGATATCTAAAAATCTTAAAGCCTGCAAGGAGGACATAATTGCATACAAACCAGATGTAGTGATATTGGTTGATTATCCTGGCTTTAATCTTCGGATTGCTCGATTTGCAAAGGAATCTGGGTTAAAAGTTTTTTACTATATCGCACCAAAAGTATGGGCTTGGAATGAATCGAGGGTAAAACTGCTAAAGAGCTATGTAGATCAACTTTTTATAATCTTTCCTTTTGAAATAGAATACTTTAGAAAGCATTCCATTGAACCAATATTTGAGGGTAATCCCTCAATCGATGCCATTGCATTCAAGATGAATAAGGAGCAAACTTTTGATGAGTTTGTCAAACAGAATAATCTACCATCAAAACCAATTATTGCAATTGTTGCTGGAAGTAGGAAGCAGGAGATTAAGTACAATTTACCTCAAATGCTTAAAATGGTAGAGAAGTTTCCCGATTATCAGTTTGTAATTGCAGGGGCACCCTCTTTACATTTTAGCGTTTATCAAAAGCATATTAAAGAAACACCAGTTTCTATTGTTTATAACCAAACATATCAGCTTTTTAAGCATAGTACACTTGCGCTAGTAACCTCAGGAACAGCAACGCTTGAATCAGCCCTCATTAATACTCCTGAGGTTGTATGCTACAAGGGAGGTTTCTTCTCCATGCTTATAGCATGGATTGTTATTAAGGTGAAGTATATTTCATTGGTTAATCTGAATATGAATCGCGAGGTAGTAACCGAGCTTAAACAATACGATCTTAATCCAACTCGTTTATTCAAGGAGGTATCATTAATTTTACCTGGTAGCCCACGAAGGGATGAGATGCTTAACGATTTTGATAAGTTAAGGGAGATTCTAGGAGGCGAAGGTGCTTCGGAGCGAGTAGGTGCAAGAGTTGTAAGTTTGTTATCAAATTAATACTATTAGCATGAGTCGTTTATCTCTGTCAATAATTGTTATTCTTATCAGCTTAAATTGCTATTCGCAAAAGATAAGCATTAGTCTTTTTAACGATCTTAATTTGAATACTGTGTTGGTTACCCCAACTCAAGGCGATTATAGGTTGATTACTCCAAAAAGCGAGATTAAGCTTCTTGTAGATCAAATCATCTATATTAGTAAACTTGGCGATTCAATTCTAGTTCGCGATGCCAATTCAAATTTGGGTACTTGGGCTAGGGTTTCAATAGTTGGTAAAACCGAAGAGGATGAAGTTAGGGTTAAGCCAATTTTACCATCATTTCCTGCTCGCAAATATCACGATAACCTGAGCTTTTATGTTGAATTTAACAGGTTGATGACTGTAAATATGGTTGATCGCGAAAAGTATATTGCATGCGTTGTTGAAGCCGAGGCTGGTCCAAACCGTGAGGATGAGTTTTACAAAGCGCAAGCACTAATTGCTCGAACCTTCGCTTTAGGGCATTTGGAGAAACATAAAGGCGAGGGTTTTAACTTATGTGATGGAACACATTGCCAAGCATATAAAGGAATTCTTGGTTTTGATAAGGATATTTATAAAGCCACAGTTGAAACTGAGGGCGAGGTTATAGCCGATACATCAAAACAATTTATTACAGCCGCATTTCATTCCAATTGTGGAGGTTTTACTGCTAACTCACAAGATGTATGGGTTACTTCAAAACCTTACCTTGTATCTGTTGAAGACAAATTCTGCACAAGTTCTCGAAATGCCAACTGGGAGGTAGCAATAAGCCTAAAGAATTGGAA
>JBPXJX010000464.1:0-3569 GCA_051715525.1 Bacteroidales bacterium | reverse complement strand
TAGTCCATTTTGGAATAGCTGTCGAACTATTTCAAGCGAATCGATAGTTTCCTGTAAGGTTTGGGTTGGAAACCCATACATCAAATAGGTATGCACCATAATACCTGCATCCTGCATGTTCTTGCAGCTAATTGCAGCCTGCTCAACGGTTACACCCTTGTTCATAAGCGCCAATAACCTGTTTGATGCTACTTCCAAACCACCGGTCAATGCAATACAGCCTGATTTTGCCATTAAATGGCAAAGTTCACTTGTAAAGTTCTTCTCAAATCGAATATTTGTCCACCAGGTAACCGTAAGTCCGCGCTTAATAATCTCTTCTGATAGTTTTCTAAGCAGTGCAGGTGGTGCGGCCTCATCAACAAAATGAAATCCTGTACTACCAGTTTGCCTAATAATTTGCTCCATGCCATCAACTAAACTTGATGCATCAAAGGCATGAAAATCTGAAATATATGGTAATGTTGTATCGCAGAAAGCGCATTTAGCCCAGTAGCAACCCCTTGCCAGCTGCATCTTATTCCAAAACCCATTGCTCCAAAGGCTATGCGTGGGATTTGGTAACTCCATTAATGAAAGATACTTATCAACCTCAATCCCTTCGTAATCGGGAGCAGGAATGTTATTATATTCTAATGGGTCGGTTGTTGCACCAAAGAACTTAACCTCTCCATTAAAATTTATCATCGTATTGACCAACGGAGTCCGCTTATCCCTTTCGTACTGAATTATATTCAGCAAAGGTAGTTCTCCATCATCAAATACAAGATAATCGGCATATTTAAAGATTCCCGTTTCGGAAAGAATTCTTAGTTCGGTGTTGATATAACCACCACCAAGAACAATCTTTATATCAGGAAAATGCTCGCGAAGATATTTTCCGCACCTAAGCGCCGCATAAAGATTACCAGGGAATGGAACTGTAAAACCAACAATTTTAGGATTATACTGCTTTACTTTCTCTGCAAATAGCGAAAGCATCAACTTATCAACAAGATTGGGCTCTTTATTTAGTTCGGCATCTAAGGGAGCAAAGGATGGCAGCGAAAGCGAAAGGCTTTCGGCATATTTTGTAACCCCAAAGTGTGGGCAAATACTTTCGCGAATAAAATCGGCTATATCAAGAATAAATAGGGTTGCCAAATGGCGCGCCATATCAGTTTTACCCATTGAACCAAACCACCAATCGAGCTCATCAATCTGACTAAACCGAGGGCCCTCAGGTAAAAAATCGCGAGTGCAAATTCGTTGTGCTAATGTGCTATCCTTGTCGCGAATAAAGTTTTTGACTGGCTCAATTAGATTGACATACTCTTGTCCATTCCTAAGGAATGATTTCGCAGTGCCCTTGGAGGTCTGATTTTTATTAACAAAATCGATAGCCTCTAATAGAAATTCCTTTGTAAAAACAGCATCGATAAGATCGATACTTAAATCAAACTGCTTTGCTTCTACCCTACTTTTCTTCAAAAATGCTAAAAGTTGCATTGATGCAGGGTAAGGTGCATTTAGCTGCGTTAAAGGCGGCGTAATAAGAAGTACTTTTGTGTTCAATTTGGCACTTTTGATTTAAGCAAAGGTATAGATTTTATAAAGGAGATGGTTCACTCAGATAGATAAATCTATAGTCTAATGCCTGTTGTCTGAAATCTGTTTTGGAAAAATTAGGTTGTCCGAAAATGCTGTCGGGGACTTGGGACTGTGTGGTGGATTCGATGCTTTAACGACAGTATATCATTTTCCGGACAACCTGAACTGCTGGTTAACAGCAGAATATATTTGAAGATTCGTGTTTGGGGGAGAATCTTACGAAAAAGTATATAGAGAAAAGTTTGCCAGAAATTAGGATAAAACTAAATTTTAGTACATCTATCTATATATCAATGCATTAAAAACATAATTCAAAATAAAACCTAGCATACAATCCCATTTTTTGGTTATTTTATTCCACACTTTGGGGAATAAATTATCGTTACAATGGGGAAATGGCTTTTTTTATGAATAAGCAAATTGCAAGTAACTTGTAACTATTCTTACCTAGCCAGATAATCAACAACCCTTAAAACCTCACGACTCAATGCCGCAGAAGCGGAATGGAGGTTTTCCAAAAATTCATCTTCAGTTGCAACTGAGCCATCAACCAAATCGGTAATAGATTTAATAGCAAAGAATGGGGTTTTATATAAATTAGCAACCCAAGCAATTGAAGCCGCCTCCATCTCCTTAATAAAACCACCATACGATTTCATCAGCTCCAGATCCTTGGAGGTGTAATCGAGCGAACTTCCTGTAGAAACTACTCCTGTTTTTAACCCAAGAGCAGTCGCCATCTCGCGAGTATCGTAACAGTAGTAAGAGCCAATGCCGTAGGCATCAAAACCGGGTAATGGAATTCGCCTATCGTGGTAGCAAATCATCGGATAGCTTAAATAAACATCGCCAATGCTTGCTCCAGCAGCGATAAAACCACCAGCAGTTCCGGGGTTAATAATCAACTCGGGTTGAAGTTGGCTAATGGCTGTTGCAGTATTTAGAATCGCTGCCTGTGGACCAATATGATCAACGTTAAACCTATCGCACTTGCCACTAGTAATCAAATCAATTTTTATCCCTTTATACACTCCCTCATAAAACTGCATGGGAAGCGGTGCAAGCAATTGCCCTTTATGGGCAAGAGTAAACTCCTGAACGATTGGACGAGCCTCATCCTCCATGGCCATTATCAGCGCGATACGTTTAAACTTCATACACTTAAATTTGATGATGAAAGTACAAAAAGTGAGATAAAATTTGATAAAAAAACTAAAAAATACTTGCAAAAGAATATTGCATAATTTACATTTGCTTATTATTTAATCATTATTTTGATTATATTAAAATCATCACACCATGTACTTCCACTCAAACCTGAAAGTTCTGCGAAAACGCAAAGGGTTAACTCAAGAGGAATTAGCCGAGCGTTTAAACATCAAACGACCTACTCTTAACAACTACGAAAACAAGGTTTCGCAACCTACGCTTGACATTCAGCTGTCCGTTTCGGATTTCTTTGGTGTTTCGGTAGATATGCTCCTTAAGGTTGATTTAAGCAACTTTAGCGAGTTTCAGTTCGAAGAACTCGAAAGGGGCTCAGATATCTACACAAAAGGCAAAAACCTGAGAGTATTGACCTCAACCGTTGGTTCCGATAACGAAGAAAATATTGAATTGGTGACTGCAAAAGTAAAGGCTGGTTACATGTCGGGTTACGCCGATCCTGAGTATGTAAGCTCATTACCAGTTTACCGCTTGCCTTTTCTTAAGAACGATAGAAAATACCGCACATTCCAGATAAGCGGCGACTCAATGCTCCCAATTCCAGATGGTGCATGGGTAACAGGCGAATTCATTCAAGATTGGACATCAATTAAAACAGGCGAAGCCTGCATTGTGCTTACCCGCGAGGATGGATTGGTATTTAAAATTGTTGAAAATCAGCTAATCGAAACTGGCCACTTTGTTCTTTCATCGCTCAATCCGCTTTACCATCCATTTGAGGTTAGAGGACAGGATATTTTTGAAGTGTGGAA
>JBPXJX010000463.1:0-8710 GCA_051715525.1 Bacteroidales bacterium | reverse complement strand
TAGTATTGGCTTATTATACTAAGCAATATAAAGGAAGTGATGAGCTTTCTCATGGCCGTAAAATTTCAGATTTAAAAAGCAATTTACGATTAATTCAGTTTGGAAATTAAAATGGATATGGAAATATCTTAAACGATTTTTAGCTGTTTTAGGGTGTGAGTAATTGCTCGATATTTTCATTTTGAAGTATTATCAGACCAAGCCTTTCTTCAGACTTTCCCTCGTGTATTTTAAAAGTAAAAATTGGTTTTCCATTTTCTACCGATGAATCAAAACACTTAAAAAAAACAGTAGGTTTATCATCGATATGCTTTGAAATCTCAGTTAAATGTGATGCTAAGACAAATAAACTCGATTTCCATTTTAAAAGTCCATTAATAACGAGCATTGAGCCATCAAAAGCATCCTTGATATTCGTTCCTTTGAATAGCTCATCAAAAATCATGAATACCTTTTTCTCTTTTTGAATAGTTTCAGCAGCCTTTTTTACCCTCATAACCTCACTGTAGAAATAGCTATAGCCAATGCTAAGGTTATCGGTTGTATTTAAACTGCTGAATAGTGCATTGAATGGCGATATTTTCATTTGCTTTGCTGGTACACCCATTCCAAGCTGAGCAAGGTAAATTGATATTCCTAACGACTTAAGGAATGTAGTCTTTCCTGCCATGTTTGGTCCTGTAAGGAAAAGGAAGTGTTTCCCATTTTCGTATGATAAATCGTTTTTTATCGGATTCTTAAGAAACAGATGGTAAAGCCCTTCTATCTCAAGAACTGGAATTTCAGAATCAATAATTTCAGGGAATGTAAGATTTAGCTCTTTGCTAGCTTTTGCCATTGATAGATAAACATCAAGTTTGTATGCAATATCTATAAGGGCAACAATCTTTCTTTTATGCTTTGTTCTAAACCAATGGTCAATGGTAATTGAATCGATAAAACCTAACGAGTGGATATTCTTAACGCTACAGGCTGATTTAATGTCTTCGTCGCTCATTACCTGCTGTACATTTAATTGCATCTCTTTAAGAGGTAAAGGCAGCTCTTTTCCTTCTAGTTTGCTAAAATAATTTTTAACCTCTAAAACAAAATGCAATACAACCTTTGAACCATCTATTGCAGTCTCTTTAAAATCTTTATACTTAAAGCGATAAAAAAGCCCTTCGAAGAACCTGCCAACAGCATTTTCACTAATAACAGTTTCTGATTTCGAAAAGTAGTATATTTCAACCATATCCATCATTTTCTTTGAAAATGGGATTTGCCATTGCTCAAAATCCTGAGAAATAGTTTTAAGGACATCCTGCATATCAACAATTTCATCCTTTGATGTATATGGATTTTGAAATTGTAGTTTTAAGTTATCTCTACCCCCCGAAGTGACTGTTTTATCGAGAAGATCAAAAATATTTAGGTTCGTAGAGTTGTCGCTATAAATCTCTAATTCGGTTAGAGTTTGTCTGTCAACATTGAGTTTGTTTTGTTTTTGCATTGTATTTTAAAATAAATTTATTCGATATTGTAAAGATAAGTTTAATAATACTTTGTAACAGAAAAGGCTGCCCAAATTATCTTTAGGCAGCCTTAAATTGTATTAAAATTTATCTACTTTGATAGCTCGACAATAGCTTTTGCCGAAGCTTCAAGAATTGGTTTATTTGATAATTTTTCGCCTGTTGCACCTTTCATCCAAACCTGAGGGATCAATTTACCTTGTTGGAAAATACGTTGAACCTCATCGGAGAAAGTTTTACCAGCTAGTTGCTTCTCGAGTTGGAAATCGATAAGGTGCCCAATTGGGTAAGCTGATAAATAGAGCGGATTATCAATCATATGCGAGTAAATGGCAAGAATTGGCTCATCGTTAACACCGAAAACATCAGCATAGTATTTATTCCAAATCTCTTTTGCTATTCTCATTGCAGCTTCTTTTACCTGAGCTGCATCAGCATTTGGATTTGCGTATAACCATTTCCAAAGATTAATATCCACTAGCGAAACGCCCATAATTTCGTAGCAAGCCCAAAGATTATCAAGAGCCATTAAATGTTCTTTGTTTGGACTCGATTCTTTCATACCAAGTAATTCGAGGTCGCGCTTTTGGAATACAAATGCTAATGCTTCGGTAAATGCAGTGTTTGGTACTCCATGCATCATAAAGTTATCAACATCTTGAAGTGTAATGGTTTGTTCAACGCAATGACCAAATTCGTGGGTTGCAATGTTAAACCCTTTATAGTCCATTCCACTGCTCTTGATACGAGCACGAAGCAAAGCAACATCGCCACTCTTCATTTCTGCGCCCCATGCATGACCTGATCCACGTGCACCTTCAATTTTAATTCTCTCCTCAAATAGGTTAGCTTTTTCTTTACTCCAACCTAGAGTCATTAACATAGCAGGGATTTCGTTTTGATAAGCTTGAGCGCTTTGAAAACGTTTTCCAACAACATCGTTAAGCTTTTCGGCTGGAATGCCACTACGTGCTTTAAAACCATCGTACCAAATATCGTAAGGTTCAAGGTTACGACCTAAACGTTTGCTAATTAGTTTACCAAGCTCACGGACTTCTTTAGAGGATACCAATTCGGTAAATAGCGCTTCAACATCCTCAACAGGAATCTCTAAACTACCCTCGAACTGTCGTTGTATATAAGTTGGCATGGTAGGAGTGTACTTATCCATTGCCTTTAGCGAATTGAATAGGTTTACAACCTGTTGATAGCGGGTATTTGGTTCGGGTGTTGCTTCGGCAGCCTGTCCGTCTTTAGAAATTACATTGCTATAAGGATTCCATGTATATTCGGTACTATTAATTACTTGTGAAGGTATCGTTTGGTCGATGATTCGTTTCATTACCTGATAAATCATCTTTTGACGCTCCAAACCACCCTCATTATTTGCGTATTGAGATTTAATTTCATCGCGTATACCCCAATGGCTGATTAACGATAAATCTTCAGGAAAAAGCCTCTCATTCTTTTCATTTACTAAATATCCTAGTTTGATATTATATTCGCTTATATAGCCATCGGCTTTAGAACTAGTAGCGCTGAAGGCTTGAATAAGCTCTGCTGGAATCCTTGATGTGAAAACATCACCCATTCGAGCGTAAGCCCAATCGAGGCGTGACCATTTTTCGCTAAGTTCAGTTTTCTCTTTTAACGTGTACTGTGGAAAGTTTAGAGCTGTAATAAACGCAACTTTATTTGCGATTAGATCATCGTTTAGGTGAGCACCTGCGTTGAAACCCGCTAAAATCTCATCAATTTGGGTTATTGGTCCTTGATCTAAATCAACGGGTTTTCGTAAATCCTTGGTTATTTTGATGAAGTTTCCATATAGAACCTCCATACCATTTGAAAGTTTATTGAAAAGTGTTTCTAGCTCTTTATCGTTAGAAATAAAGTTTTCGAGACAAAATTTCTCGTATTCGGCAATTGTTCCATCAGTATTTCGCCATAGTTCTGCAACCTGCTTGGCTCCTCGTTCGGCTCTAAACGCGATTGCTTCGCCATATTTATCTATTATTTGTTGCTTTACATGTTGAGCAGTTTGTTCTTTTATTGGAGAAGTCACCGCTTTTTTCTCTGACTGCTTGCATTGTATCATGCTGAACAGGATTGTAATGGTTAGGAAATAGGGAATAAGTTTCATATACAGTATTTTATGTTTGGAGTTTAGTTTAAACTTGTTTTACAAAAATAGGATTATAGCCAATTATAATATCATTTTTAAACAACCTTTTTGCCAAATGGGGTTAAAGCCAAAGCTGTAAGTTTAAAATGCTGAATTGCAAAAGGGAGCCCAATAATAGTTATTGCAAGGATAATCCCAATAAATACATGGCTTAAAGCAATCCATATTCCACCAAAAAGTAACCAAATTACATTCATTAATGTATTTAGGCATCCGTTTGATGTCGGGTTATTTTCTATTTTTTTACCGAACGGCCATAGGGCAACATGAGCAAGTTTAAATACTTGTAAACCAAAGGGAATACCAATGATTGTGAGGCAAAGGATAATACCACCAATTAAGTACTCAAAAAATATAAATATTCCACCAAAAAGAAGCCAGATAATATTTCCAAGTAGTTTCATCGAAATTAATCATTTAAATAGTAAATAGTATATAAACCGAGGTCCTGTAATAATCTTTTTCTTACGAATATTCCCTAGCGATTCTACCACAAAATTTAGTAAATTTTCTCTTTGTTTTGCTCTTTTCACAATGAAATTAAAAAGCCAAGCTCTTTTTGAGAGCTTTTGAAGCTGCCTGCTAATTTTTAATTCCAAACCTATTCTTGAATACAACTCCTTATCGTATTGCTTTAGAAATTTAGCTGAAAAATCGTTGCTAAGAAAGGCTTTTTTAATAATTTCAGCACCAACTCTTCCGCTTCTTATGGCATTGGGTATTCCATCGCCGCTAAATGGATCAATCAAAGATGCTGCATCACCAAGCAAGAGGTAACGTTCACCCGAAATTTTTCTTTTTTTCGATCCAAGGGGTAATCCCCAACATTTAACTGTTTCAAGTGCTTTGGCATTTTCGAAACGGGTTTTTAATTGTGGATGCTCATGAATAAGATGGTTAAATGTTTCTTTTAAGTTTATCTTTTTCTTACAGATAGTAGATGATAGCATCCCTATCCCAACGTTAGCTTTCCCGTTGGGAAGGGGAAATACCCATAAATATCCGGGAAGTATTTCTTCAAAAAAGTGTAACTCAATGAAATTGTCATCATGAATTCCTTTAACATTTTCAAAGTATTGACGCAAACCAACGCAGTAATGCTCTTTAGATAAGGGGCTTGTGTTCACTTTTTTGTTAATTATTGAATTTGCCCCATCAGCCCCAACAATCATTTTTGCTGAGTAGATTCCCTTATCCGTTTTAACAGAAACATCTAACTTTTCGAAAACAAGATCTATAACCTTTGTTTGCTGTAAAATCGTTATTTCTTTGAATTTGGTTAATTGTTCAAAAAGAAAATTGTCAAAAATATAACGTTCGCATATATTGCCATGCTTTTTCACTCCATCCTTATAAAATGGGAGTTTTAGCTCATCACCTTTTGGTGAAATGATTTTAACCCCATGACATGGAACTTTTGCTTCTAAAGCTTCAAAGTTCTGAGCTAAATCAGGCGATATCATGGCCAATTGGTTAATAACATCTAGACTTAACGCATCACCACAAACCTTATCGCGTGGGAAGTTGGCTTTTTCGATCACTGCGACTTTAATTCCTGCATTACGAAGCATTAATGCGCAAGTAATTCCTGCAGGCCCAGCTCCAATTATGATAACATCAAAATTATTCATTTAAGATTAGCCGCTTCATCGTTAAAATCGTTTCGAAAAGCAAAGATAGCATTCATGAAATTATTTGTTTTATTAATTTAAACCAAATGGTTGTATTCATGATTCTTAAATTCTCATTAACACTTTTTAGCAAAAACCACGGAAACATTTTATATAAAATTTGTTTCCTAAGTTTTTTGAATATATTTTTGCGGCATGAACGAAGAGTTAAAAAACATATTAATTAGAGTTCGGGAACTTTATAATCGCTATGGAATAAAGAGTATTACCATGGATGATGTTTCTCGCGAACTTGGTATTTCCAAAAAAACACTTTATCAATTTGTGTCCGATAAGGATGACTTGGTAGGGAAATATATCGATTACGAGATTGAAATTCGTCAAGAAGAAATCTGTAAATGCTTCAAAACCGGATTGAACGCCATTGAGGAACTTTTTGAGATTTCGATGTTTATGAACAAACTCATACGGGAGCAGAACCCTGCTACTGAGTACGATCTGAAAAAATATCATCCTCAGCATTATCAAAAAGTTTTGAACGTTCGACGCGAAAGAATGTTTAACTACATCATTTTGAACTTAAGAAAAGGTAAAGAAGAGGGCCTTTATCGTGAGGATATGAATGAGGAGGTTATTGCCAAACTTCACCTCTCACGTTCTGAGAGCGTTCAGTTTGCAGAAATGTTCACAGTTGAGGAGTTTACTTCTATCAAACTTTTTGTTGAGTTGCTAACCTATCATGTAAGAGGTATTGCAACACAAAAGGGGATTGATGTTTTGGAAAATAAGTTGAAACAAATTGAGGGTATTAACATTAAATAGTTGAATTTATGGATGTAAAAAGAAAATCTATTTTATTACTACTGTTTTTAGGATTTGTATTTAAAGGGGTTGCGCAAAATACTGATACAAAAACTGTAAATACTAGCTTCTCACTCGAAGAGGCTGTAAAGTTCGCAATTGAAAATGGGTATGATGTAAAATCGAAATCGATTGATTTAGAGGTTGCAAAGAAAAAGATTTGGGAAACTACTGCAATGGGATTACCTCAAATTAGCGGAACAGTGGCTTATCAGCACATATTTAATGTTCCAGAGTTTGGTTTTCCAGTTGCCGGATTGACTGCAACAAAGTTTCCTGATATGCCAAATTTAAAACAAAATGAAACATCTCCTGGATCTGGGATTTGGATTTATTCTTTGGAAACACCTAAAGAACCTATGGCGTCACCTGATAATGCTACTTGGGATTTAACCGTATCTCAATTGATTTTTAGCGGCGAATATATTGTTGGACTTCGTGCGGCTAAGGTTTTTAGAGAGATGTCGGAACAGAACCTTACTAAATCGTATGCTGATATTAAAGAGACAGTTTCCTCATCATATTATTTAGCATTGGTTTTAGATGAAAATGTTCGAAACCTAAAAGAAACTCAAAAAGTAACTGATGCTAATCTTAAAGACTTAACAGCTATGGGCGATCAAGGTCTTGTTGAGGAAACAGGGGTTGATCAGGTTCGGCTTATCAAGTCTAACATTGATAATGCTGTTAGCTCATTGGAAAGAGCGGCTAAAGTATCTAAGAACCTTTTAAAGTTCCAGATGGGTTTGCCAATTGAGGGTGAAATAGTATTAACTGAAGGTATTGATAAATATAATAATGAGTCGATTTTTTCTTCATACCTAGGCGATAGCTTTGATGTAACAAAAACCATCGATTATCAGGTTTTGGAAACAGGAGTAAAGCTCCAAAAGTTAAGCTGGGATAGAGAGAAAACGACGTTTCTACCTTCGGTTGCTGGGTTTTATAGACATTACCAGCAGTTTAAAGAACCATTACTCAATTTCCAACCCAAGGATGTTGCAGGCATAAATGTTACTGTTCCAATCTTTTCGAGTGGCATGCGTAGAGCAAAAGTACAACAAGCAAGACTTAACTTTGAAAAAATGAAGGTTACACAACAGCAAGCAGTAGAAGGTTTGAATTTGCAGTATCAGAATACTTTTAATGATTTTCAAACTGCTTATGCAAGCTTTGTAACCAATAAAAAGAATATGGAGTTGGCAAAAAAAATATTTGATCAAACCATGATTAAATACAAAGAGGGTGTTGGCTCTACTATGGACTTAAATACGTCTCAAAACCAATATCTAACAACTCAACGAGACTATTTTACAGCATTAAATAACCTTTTATCAGCAAAGGTTAAGCTCGATAAACTCCTCTCAAAAAACTAAAGATTAAACTAAACGGATAACTGATAAAACTATTAATATGAAAGCAAAATTATTAATTCTTTCTCTTGGTTTACTTGTAGCTGCATGTAGTAGCGATAAACAAGCAGAACTAGCCAAACTAAAAACTCAACGTCAAGAAATTAATGATAAAATCAAAGTGCTTGAATCTGAATTGCAAAGCAATAATAGCACTACCATTAACCCTGAAAAGTTTAAGTTTGTAGGCACTTCAGAGGTAAAGACAAGTTCATTTGATCATTTTATTCGCGTTCAAGGTAAACTTGATGGCGACCAGAATGCTGCTGTTTTTGCTGAGGCACCAGGCACAGTATCTGCAAAGTATGCCGATGTTGGTCAGCATGTTTCAAAGGGTCAAGTCCTTGCTCAAATCGACGATCAGCAGTATCGTAGCCAGCTAGAGAGCCTTGAGACAAACTATAAGTTTGCATCAGAAATGTTTGAAAAGCAAAAACGTCTTTGGGATCAAAAAATTGGTAGCGAGGTTCAATACCTTCAATCAAAAACAAATAAAGAATCGCTTGAGCAACAAATTGCATCCTTAAAGCAACAGATTGAAAAGTTCAAAATCAAATCACCAATCGATGGAACCATCGAGGAATGTAATATCAAGGTTGGTGGTGTTGTTTCGCCCGATCCACGTTTAGCGGCATATAGAGTTGTTGCTTTCAAAAACTTAAAGGTTACTGCTGAGGTTTCTGAAGCTTATTCATCAAGAGTTAAAAAAGGCGATAAGTTAATCGTATCATTCCCTGATGCAAATCAACAGGTTGAAACAGAGGTTTCGTTTGTAAGTAATTACATCAACCCTGTTAATAGAACTTTCTTAATCGAAACCAGAATTAATAGCAACTCGCTTAACCTAAAAGCGAATATGATTGCCATTATTCAGATTAACGATTATCATACCGATAACGCCATTCTATTGCCAATGAATGTAATTCAGAACGACCATACCGGTAGCTATGTTTATGTTGTTCGTCCAAAGGATAAATATAGCGCTGCATTCAAACAACCTATCACATTAGGTAGTAGCTATAATGGAGTTTCTGAGGTTCTGAAAGGGTTAAGCACAGGCGACAAAGTGATTTCAGCTGGTTATCAAGAGCTAATCGATGGTGAATA
>JBPXJX010000462.1:0-1518 GCA_051715525.1 Bacteroidales bacterium | reverse complement strand
TGTTTTTCAAGTTCTTCCATCTCGTGAGAATACCTAAAATCAGTAAAAAGAAAATGGCCACCTGGTTTAAGAACTTTTTTAACCTCATTTAGAAAGCGGCTCATAGATTCGTAACAGTGTGATGATTCAACGTTAATAACTGCATCGAAACTTTCGCTTTTAAAAGGAAGGTTTTCAGCATCGCCTTCAACAAATTCTAAACCTTCGCGACCATGGTTTTTATTGCAGAGTTTTACTGCATTACTCGAATAGTCAAGCCCAACCATTGAGTTAGGTTTGTGATATTTTTTTATCATCGAGGCGCCACCACCCCGACCGCTGCCAACTTCTAGAAGGGTTTTGTTTTCGAGTTCAATTTCATTGGCAAGGTGATGGTAAAGTTGAAACGATAAACGGTTCACTTCATCTGATGACTCAAGGATTGGCTTTTGTTCGGGGTTGTTGATAAGAGCATAACCGTAGTTCATATATGACCACTGATCATGCTTAATAAATTTGGCCATGAATTGGTACATCCACTTACGGGTAATCTTTCTAAAACCAGGGATAATTCCACAAAGCCACAAATAAAACTTTACAAATATTGATGCCATACTGACCCTCCTCCTCGAAGGTTCTGATTGTTAAACCTTATACTTTTTTAAGCTGACAGCAATTCAGAATTATGAGGAGTTGCTTCCATATAAGGAAATTCATCTTCGATATTTGTAGTTCTGACAGCCCTTAGTACCCAAAGGTAGGCATTTATTGGTTTGTAAACCCAATAATCTTAAATAAAAGGGAGGATGGCAAAAAAAACTTTATACTATACCTCTTTTACCTCTTCAGATGTTGGGTTGAACTCACCTTCCCAACGAGCAATTACTGCGGTTGCTAAACAATTCCCAATAACGTTAACAGAGGTTCTTGCCATATCCATTAGCTCGTCAATTCCAAGTATAATATAGATGGGCCAAGTAGGCAAACCAAAACTTGCTGCAGTGCCAAGCAGAATAACTAGTGAAGCTCTTGGGACGCCTGCAACACCTTTGCTTGTTAGCATTAGGGTAAAAACTATTAAAAGTTGCTTGTCGATTGAGAGGTGTATGCCGCACATTTGCGCTACAAAGATTGTTGCAAGCGAAAGGTAAAGGGTTGTCCCATCGAGATTAAAACTATAACCTGTAGGCATTACAAAGGCAACAATTTTACGCGGAACTCCGAATTGTTCCATGCGTTCCATGGCAACAGGTAAAGCAGACTCTGAACTTGTAGTGGCAAAAGCAATGGTTACAGGTTCAGAAATTGCTTTTATAAATCGTTTCACCGGAATCTTAAATAACAGTGCAATTGGGAGTAAAACTCCAGTTAGAAAAATAATTAATGCAACATACAAAGTTGCCAAGAGTTTGAAAAGGTTAAATAGAATATCGAGACCCATGTGCCCAATGCTATAAGCAATTGCTGCAAAAACAGCGAAAGGGGCAAAGAACATAATCACTTGAGTGAACTTAAACATTGTTTCAGCCAGCGATTCGG
>JBPXJX010000461.1:0-1964 GCA_051715525.1 Bacteroidales bacterium | reverse complement strand
CTCTTCCGATCTGAGAATTGATATTTTACTTTATAGCTATTTTTTGAAAAAGTATAGTAAAAATCCCCATTGTATTGCTCTTTTGGTTTCCAAGTTTGAGAACGATTTTGATCTTGCTCTAAATAAACCCCACTAAAGAATTTTCTACCAAAAGAAAAAGAGAAGTTGCTTTTCCCTTTTTTAAATGCAAAAATGCCGTCAAAATTGTACGTTCCACGGTTTTCTATATAGCTATTAATCGTATAGTTATAATTAGAATGCTGATTCTCCTTAGTAATTATATTTATAGCTCCTGCAAGGGCGTTACTACCATAAATTACAGACATCGGGCCTTCAACAATTTCAACATGGTCGACATTGTAAAGGTTGAGCTGATTTAGATCTATATTCCCTCCCATTCGACCAATTACTGGCACACCATCGATTAGTATTTTAACATTGTTGCCAGATAAACCTTTAATCTTTATGCCACTTCCCAAGGCTGGATCGTATGAAACTTGAAAATTAACTTCGTCTTTAAGTACATCTGTTAGGCTTGAGGCAGCTTTAAGTTCCATCTTCCTTGAATCAATTACTTTGATGTTGTAAATTGATTTGTCAACCTTTTGTGGCGTAAAGCTTGCAGTTACAACTAATTGATCAAGATCGAAAGTTTGAGGGACCAAATAAATCTCGAGGTTTTGCTTTGGCTGTAGCGTATCAATGAAGTTTTTGTAACCTATACAGGATATTGCAATTACAAATCGATTTGTTAGCGGGTTTTGAATCGAACCATCCTTATCGGTAGCTAAGTAAATTTTTTTATTTGTTTCAAGTTCCTCAAGACAAACATGAGCATAGGGTATTGCCTCTTTGCTCTTAGCATCTGTAACAACAATTTTTACTTGTTGTCCATAAATATAAAATGTTGAAAGTGCGAATAGTGCAGTAAAAATATTTTTTTTCAAAGTAAAGATATATTTCAATTTATTAATAATAGCAAGCGCTGCAAGGTGCTTGCTATTATTGTTTGGTTTAATTATAGTTGTTTAATGTTAAATGAAAGATTACCAGTAGTAAATCCTTCAAAAGTAAGGAAGTTTATTTGATAAACCCTTCCAGCCATATCTTTAACTATATACACCTTGTTTGTGGGAACTGTATATACTCCTCCGCTGTATGATTTCCAACCGGAACCAATTGTGTTGATGTTGTTTGAGAAATCAGCATCGTTATAAACTATATTTAGAGGATCTGCAACGGTTAAAGCTATTGCACGAGTTTTAATGTTTTGAAGAACACCAGTTACTGTATAATAACCAATGCTACTGCTTAGCCATTGTGTAAAAACAAAATCCCAAGTTGTTGCATCAGGCTCGCGATTTGCAACAACACTATTGTCAACCAAGTTATAGTAAATGTAGTTTGCTTTTGAGCCAGCAGCACTTAAATTAGTAATAATATTAGGTGATGTTCCATCGATATTTGCGTAGCGAAAATCGTATTTTTGAAGAGCAGATTGTTTAAGTTCGATAAAAATCTTTTTGAAAGACCCATCTCTTAATTTGATAATGTATTTAGTTACACCACTAATATTATGTGTGGTAGTGTTGTAATCGCCCCAACCATAATTAAAGCCACCTGTAGCAGCTTGGTTAAATGCCCCGTCTTCCCATGAGGTGTTAGAATTGTGAAGTGACTCCCATTGTTTATTAAAACCAGTGGTATCAACTGGAGTATCCCACGACCAAGTGTTTGGTAATTTTTTTAATACAACACCAGCGCTTTCATTAATTATTATCGATGAGCTCTGAGTTGAAACACTAAATGCAATATCCCAATTAGTTCTTGGAGCAGATGAAATAATTCCATTTTTAAAACTATAGTATATATCATTAGTGTAATTAGCACCCATGCTGACAGCTTGGTTTTTAATTATTGTGGTTAGTTGACGTTGTTCTCCATAAGTAGTACCAACGCTATTA
>JBPXJX010000460.1:0-7661 GCA_051715525.1 Bacteroidales bacterium | reverse complement strand
TATTCAGCAATCTCCGCTTTCGTTTTCCGTTGGTCCAGTAACGTCTCGATTTTTATCCTCTCTTCAAATGTTAATCGATGATACTTGCTCATGTTGCAACTTGTTCTTTAACAAAGTTGCGTTAGATTTTTGAACCTGCGTGACTATTTGGCTATTTGACAATAAAATTTATCTAAAGGGCGGGTTTTCCGCTCTTTTTTATTGCTGTAATTAATCCTTTTACCAATACAAAATATTGAATAGGCATTGTCAAAAGGTTAAGTATAATTGACTGTTGAATTAACATTGCAACTAGCATTTGTGAGTAAATCAATGCCAGTAAGTATAGAAAAACCAATGGGAATGGCAATAGAAATATGGCAAGAATCAGCCCTAAACCTACAGCAACAAAATATGCAATTAGGCTATTCCTATTCTTAAATGACTTCTCAATAAAGAATTCTAAATATTGAGAAGTACTTGAAAATATTTCACGAACATCAAATGTTAAACTATCGTCGCCAAGCAATATTTCTCCACCGTTTTGGGTTGATATTTCAAACTCCGGCGAATTAACATCTTTAAATTTTTCGAACCATTTATTTGTTTTGTATGATGTTGCCTCAGCAATAATCATAGGACTCATTGTGATAACCCCTTCCCCGCCCCGTTGGGTCAAGTATTTAACAATCGAAGTTTGTGAAAACCACATCCAGTTTATGGTTGCAATCTGGAGTCGATTCCAATAGCCCTGAGCATAAGGTTTTGGGTAAACAGTTAATAGCGAAAGGCTTTTACGCTGCAGATTTGCAACAGCATTCGCAACCAGTTGAACATCAACAATCAGACTAGAGTCAATAAAAATAACATATTGTCCTCTAGATATTTGCGATAACTTCTCGAAAGCATAACACTTACGATTCCAACCGTTATTTATGTCGTTCCCGTTGAACAACCGGAATCGTTTGTCGCCAGCAGCAAATTGGCTAATAACATCAACCGTTTTATCGGTTGATTGGTCGTTAAAGATCAAAACCTCAAAATCAGGATGGCTTTGCTTGCTTAAACTGAGCAGTAAGTTCCCTATGCCTTTTTCGGCGTTTTGAGCGTATATTAAAACCGAAACGAATGTTCCTTGAATTGGTATCCCAGTAGGCAAGAATGGTCGCTTAAAATAGTTATAAAGCACCACGAATAAACGGTACAGCGCAAAAAGCAGAAAGGGTAAAACAATATAAAAACCGAGCATTAACGACTATTTCTTTGAAAAAACATATCTATTTACAACTCTCGAAGATAGTAAAAAGACGTTAAGCTCAAAAGAGCGGCCTGAAATAAACTATTCATATTTTTAGATTAAAGATGTCAGACATCAGACGCTAGACCTTTGACATAAGAACACAGAATTCACTTCTCATCGCTCATCACTCACAACTCAGAACTCCCAAACCTACAGTCTAAACCCCAACAGCCTATTTCTAAGCCCCACATCCCGAGCAACCTCCACACCTATGTTTACTCTTTTGCGGTTTTAAGGATTTGAACACCGAATAGCCCACATAAAACAGCGTTAACGCAATTATAAATATTACTATTATATCCTGAATCATAACTTTATCAATTTAAAATAATAAACTTCCAATCTGATAAACCCCAAAGGCAATTAACCAAGCAAGTGCGGTGGTGTAAACCATTGTAAACACTGCCCATTTTACGCTTGCTTCTCTTTTAATTGCAGCAATTACAGCAACACAAGGGAAATAGATAAGCACAAACAGCATCAGGGTTAGCGCAACTAATGGGGTAAACACCTTCTCCCCTTTCTTTGGACCACTTTTAAACTCCTGCTGCTGCAGCTTGGTTTGAAGTCCAACCGATGTTTCATCGGCCTCTAAGCCTGATTGGTAAAGAACTCCCATTGAACCAACAACTATCTCTTTTGCAGCTAAACCAGTAATAATGCTTACGCCTATCTTCCAATCAAAACCTAATGGAGAAATAACAGGTTCAATGAAATGACCCATTTGTCCTATGTACGATTTCTCTAGTCGCTCCGACTCCTTCTCAACCAATAGCAGGTTTACCTGCTCCTGCTTTGCCTCTTCGGAAAGTAAAGCGTTATTGGTTACAACCTCAATCTGCTGATCGTAATTTACCGAGTAGTTAACCTCCCTCGGAAAATAGCCCATAGCCCAAATCAATATCGATGCTCCAAGTATAACGGTTCCCATCTTTGTAATATACTGCACGCTCTTATTCCACATGTGGTTTGATGTGCTTCTAATGGTAGGAATGCGATATGGAGGAAGTTCCATCACGAATGGAATATCTTTTTTCTTGAAGAAAATCCTTTTGAATACCAACGCCATTAGTATGGATAAAACAATTCCAGCTATGTATATTGATAGCAGTACAAGCCCTTGTTTTGCGGGGAAGAACGCCGAAATAAGCAGAACATAAACTGGCAAACGAGCGCTACAGCTCATAAACGGAATGATAAGCATGGTAAGAATTCGATCCTTTCTGTTTTCGAGCGTTCGGGTTGCCATGATAGCTGGAACGTTACACCCAAATCCCATCAAAAGAGGAATAAACGATTTGCCGTGCAACCCAATTTTATGCATCAGTTTATCCATGATAAACGCTGCGCGTGCCATGTAGCCTGTGTCCTCCATCAACGAGATGCAGAAGAACAGAATGATAATGTTTGGCAAGAACACAATTACACCGCCAACACCGCCAATTATGCCATCAACAAGCAAATCGTTTAAAGCACCTTCGGGTATCGCGGTTTTAATAAAATCGCTTAAATAGCCAATACCAGCATCAATCCAGTCCATTGGGTAGCTACCCAATGAGAATGTTAACTGAAATGTGGCCCACATCATCAAAAAGAAGATGGGAAAACCAAGCCATTTATGGGTTAAATAGTAATCGATATCGAGTTTTGCTGCCCTTTTAGTTTTATCGGATGGCTTATAGGTCTCCTTCAAAGCCCCTTTGATAAATCCGTATTTTGCATCAGCAATAATGGTTTCGGTTTTTTCTTCGTATTCGAGTTCCAACCTGCTCCTCTCCTTTTGCGCCGCCTCAAGAATTGTAACCCTGTTGGGCATCTTCAAAACCTCATCGATAAAAGCCTTATCCTTTTCGAGCAGTTTTATGGCTGCGTACTGCGAGTGGTACTTATCAGTTATAATGGGGTTCTTTTTAACCTCAACCTTAATGCGCTCAAGCGCACTGTTGATGATTTCGCCATAGCTAACATGGATATGTCTTAAACTCTGCTCTTTCTCCTCGTAAACCTCAATTATCTTTTCGAGCAGTTTATCAATCCCTTTACCCTTCGATGCAATGGTTGGAATGATTGGAATTCCAATCATCTTGCCAAGCATGGCGTAATCAAACTCATCGCCCGAATTCTCTAGCTCATCAAACATATTCAAAGCAATAACCACCTTGATATTCATATCGATGAGCTGCGTGGTGAGGTAAAGGTTTCGCTCAATATTTGAGGCATCCACAACGTTAACAACCACATCGGGCATATCGTTAACAAGATGCTTACGAACGAATAGCTCCTCGGGCGAATATTCCGAAATGGAGTAAGTTCCCGGTAAATCGGTTACATTGAATGAATACCCATTTTTAGATAGATGAGCCGTATTCAGCTCAACCGTTACACCGCCATAGTTCCCAACCCGCTCGTGCTTACCGGTTGCATAGTTAAACAGCGTAGTTTTACCGCTATTGGGATTGCCAACCAGTGCTATATTGATTGTGCTACTTTTCTCTTTTACAGTTTTAGCAATTGAATCGAACTCCAATGTACCGTTAAATGGTCTATCGGTAAACTCCATAGCCTCCGACTCATCGATGGTTTCAATCATTTGAGCTTCGCTCAAACGGAGCGATACGCGATAACCCATTAGCTCGTACTCAACAGGATCCTGCAAAGGAGCCTTTTTAATGACAGTTACTTTTGTACCCGAAACAAAGCCCATTTCAGTTATCCGCTTACGGAATGCACCATGCCCTTTTACTTTCGTAATAATTGCCGAAGTGCCGTTGGTTAACTCCGAAAGCTTTTTTGCTTGTATATCGACTAATTGCATTGTACTTATTTTAGATGTTAAAACCAACTCGCATTATTGCAACAAGTGCATTATCAAGTTTCCGCTCATATCCCATCGGGTTGATAATGTACTGAAAATCGGGCTGTATGGATACGTTTTTGGTTATCTGCATTTTGTAAAAAAGTTCAATTGCGGTTTCGCTACCAAGCGCTGCTGCATGGAATTTTGAGTGAGCAAAAGCAAGTCCAAGAGTATTCTCAAATCTTTTCAATAATCCTGAGAAACTTAATCCACCGCCCATATAGTAATGCAGGTTATTTATTGCCTTTGGACTTATGGCAAACTGGCTAAATATGCTCATGGTTCGGCCCGAACCACTACTTTGCCAAATCTGCTGGTCGGCAATGGCGTAAAATCCATAGTTATGCTTGAAAACTTCCTCTTCTGAGCCATCCTCCAATTGCTGAACATGGCCAGTATGATAGTAATAACCTGCTTTAAATGTGCCTACCATTTTCTTGATGCTGCTTGTAAACTGCAACTCCGATATCATAAATGCACCATCTCTGCTATCTAAATTCCAATTGGTGTTATAAGTATTCTTGGTGAAATCGGTTGGACAACCATCAAAAAGGGCTGTTTGAAATGCGAATGCATCGCTAATATTCACTCTTGCTGATATTCCAAGGTTTGTTAAAGGGAAAATGGGTACAGGAATGTTATCTGAAACCAACGCTGGAATTCCAAACGAGCTATTAAGGAACAATCCACCATTCTCGCTTGCTATGTAATCAACGTTCATATCCTGCAATCCAAGTGTAAACTCAAACCTCGAAAAGGATTGTTTGTACCAGAATTCATGCAAGTAAATATGGTTTCCTGCTTCGATATTTGATGCCACCTGAAAATCGCCAATGTATTTAGATGATGGAGTATCGCCATGGGTTGCTGCTCCGTTAATAAAGAAGTTTCCTCCTTTCCAGAGCTTTGCCGACTCAGTACTAAATCCAACTCGTAGGTTTGCCATTCCAAGGTAACCAACTCCCGTTTTAATACCACCCTTTGCATTACTGCATAAATCGCCTAAATACGATGCCTCAAACGTCAACGCTTTTGAAGTATCTTGCATGGGGCTCTCAATTGTATCCTGTGCGCTTGCTATTGAAATTGTGAATGCTAAAATTGAAGTGAAATATATCTTTTTCATCTCGAATAATTTTTAGGTTTATAACACTGCAAAGTTGCATTTGGTTGAAAAAAACCACAATCCCTAAAAAGAGTGAATTTGGTATTACGCTATCATTGTTTGTGGGGATAAGAAGAGTGGAATGATGGAATGATGGAATGATGGAATGATGAAACTCTGAAACTCTGGAACTCTTAAACTCTGTAACCCTGAAACTTTAAATTACAACGCCAGGCTATCCAATGATATAATCTTATTGGAAATGGCATAAATTGTTAGCCCCGATTGGCTTTTGATACCCGTTTTTTGAGTGATATTCTTCCTGTGGCTCATAACAGTATGGATGCTGATATTCAGCTTATCGGCAATCTCCTTGTTTGATAAACCATGAACCAGCTGCACAAGCACATCAATCTCCCGCTCGCTTAGTGGCTCCTTTTGAACCGAGTCAATTTCGGCAGTCGTTGAGCTGATTAGGTTTGATAACGTCTGCTTGATATACTCCGCACTGTCTGATATTTGAATTATGGCATCGAATTGGGCCAAGACATCCTTTCCGTAAAAAGAGTAAACCAGCGCAACCCAATGAACCGATGGGTTAATACGCTTTAGCGTATTGCAATCCCTTGTGTTAAACTGAATAAGCGATGGGTTTATGATGATAATATCAATCTTACAATCGAGGCGGGTGGTGCCAATCTCCTCGATGCTATCGAACCTATAAAATTGGTAGTGCTGATGCGATTTAACGAGAATGTTAATCAGCCCCTCGTAAACGATTTGGGACGACTCAACAACAGCGATATTTGTGCTATGACTAGACAACGCCTCTGCTCCTTTCAATTTGGCGTACCAATGGCACAAGGATAGTCTCCTCAATCAGCGAATGGATATTCAAATCGTTCTCCAGCTGAAATAGGCTGTAAAGAAGTTTGCGATGAATTGCCCTATCGCCTTTTAGCGATAGATGTTGAACAAATAAACTCTTTAGCTCGAACAACTTCGACTCAATATCGGTATGATGATCCCTATAGTCGTTGGCCGAGAATGGATTGTTGGCCTTATTCAGCTTGCTGTTGCTCTCTTTTAACGAATTGAAATAGGGGAACGCAACGGAATCCTCGTACCCAAGATGCTCGGTTACCTCGGCAAAATACTCATCGAAAAACTTCTCGATTAGCCTGATAATCTCCGCCTCGTTGTTGGCGTATAGCTGGCTGATGTAGCCACGTATCTCGGGGTATTTCTCGTTTTTATAGTACTGATGACTCCTGCTCAAAAACTTGATAATGCAAGCAAACTCCTCGTTTGTACTGAACTCCTCGCCAGTTGGAATAAATCCGTTGTAAAGGTTGGCAAACGATGTAAAAACCTGAAGGTTAATGGCGTTATCGGTACATATCTGCTGAACCGTTTTATCCTGAATGGCCGATATGCCCAAATCGAAATGCTCCATCATAAGCAGCAGCGTTGGGTTCTCGAATATGAGCCCAGCCATCTTCATCTCGGGCTTTACGTATGTTTTTTGGGTTTTGTACATAGATTTAGCTAATCAGGGTTAAGAACACCGAATGTGAGAAAAGGTTTAAAGAAAAAATTGTTTTGCTGTGTAATGTGAGGCTGTAGGTGGTTAGGCTGTGGGGTTGTTCGTTGTTCGTTGTTCGTTGTCGGTTGTCGGTTTTGAGTTCTGGGTTTTGGGTTTTGTTTACTGGCTAATAGCTAAAGGCTAAAAGCTTCTGATGTCTAGTATTATACCAAACCAGTACTAGGAGTTTTTATTCTTGAATTAGCGGGATCTCGATCTTTTGCAAATCCTTTTCCTTCGAAACAAAATCAAACCCAAGGAGTGAGCAAATGGTTTTAGCAAATTGCTTGTTGTAAATTTGCATTGGCTCTTTAACCTCTCCAAGCGG
This sequence comes from Bacteroidales bacterium, assembly GCA_051715525.1. GTDB lineage: Bacteria > Bacteroidota > Bacteroidia > Bacteroidales > Tenuifilaceae > UBA8529. The sequence goes on along the minus strand of JBPXJX010000460.1, from coordinate 507 downwards.
CTTAATGCCCGGTCCCATAACAGCAAACCAGGTTTGGTGAGAATTTGGAACCGAATTATTATGATCTGTCCAGCTATTGCCCTCTCCCCTTCCATGATCGATTGTTACAAAAAGTAACGTCTTATTCCGATATTGCTCGTCGGTTTGAACAAAGTTCCAAATTCTTTCAATCCACTTATCGGTGGTATAGGCGATATCCAAATAGTTTTTATACGAATTATCGTGCCCCCACTCATCGGTTTCGCCAAACATCATGTATAGTACTTTTGGCTTATGCGATTTAAGATATTCCAACCCTTGATAGTAAACGAACAAATCCATACACTCCGATTCACCCCAAGGAGAATACGAATCCATAAGCATTTGATTAATTAGCTGCTCTTTTTCCGTTGCTATTGCATTTTTGGGTTTATAGCCCGATGAAACAACTAGGTTACATCTTGAATCGTTTGCGATATATGGCAAGGCAGCCCATGCACCGAATAGAGCAACATTGCCTTTATATTC
>JBPXJX010000459.1:0-1735 GCA_051715525.1 Bacteroidales bacterium | reverse complement strand
CTTCGGCCATCGAAGAAGTCTTTTGGAAGCATTAAGAGCTTTCTGATGTAAACTCCTGTTAAAGAGCCTTGTATGTTGAATGATAGCTTAATTAGGGACTCATCCCTTAACAATGAGACAACTGCTCTGATTATCAAAATTGCCCCCCATGAAAACAATGCGATGATTATTTTGAGATTATCTCCAGAGGGTATTAGTATGTCAATGAGTTTCTCAATAAAAATTGCAGTAGATAGATTAAAAAATGCAATCAAGAATCCAAGCGTTATTGATGATACAATTAAGTTTTGATTTGAGGCTAAGATAGTTTTTAGAAAGTCAACTTTGTTGCTGATCAATTGCCTTTCTTTTTGAAATTTTTCAGTTGCTTTAAACGTAAGTAAGACTTTTGACTTCCAAATTTCGAACAAGCCATCCTGCGATAACTTGTTTATACCTTCCTCTGGATCAGCTATTATGAAATGGCCATCTTTCCATCCAAAACAAACAATATAATGTTCATATCTTTTGTCTTTAAGGATATGTAAAATCGTGGGCGATTTTTGCTCTTTAAGGGCCTCCACAGTCGCCTCAAAAGCTTCTGCAAGTAAACCAATTGAATCAGAAGCTTGAATTAGCCCCAGGAGAGTAGTACCATCAATAGTTGTACCACTGAGCCGTCTTAATGACTCTTTAGAGGCAATTCCTTCATGGTACTTTATAACCATTGACAAACATGCCACACCACAGTCGCTCTCATCATGCTGGAATTCAAATACTCTATTTAGACCCTTCATTATTGGCAATCTTGATATACTTTATTATCGTGCCAATAGGCACTGTGTCGTCAATTTTTTTTACGAGTAATCCTTCATGATTGAACACCAAGACTAATGGAATAAACGATGAACCGAAATTTTTGTAGAAGAAATCACTTTCAGATTGGACAAGATGTATTTGTGGATAGTTCTTTAGATTATTCAATTCATGAAATGTCTTTAAAGTGTTTTTATCCTCACTTGACGACAAAACAATATCGGCACCCTCAACCTCATGAATGTATTTGAGGAGGCTTTTTACCTTACTACTACACATGTCACAATCTGTATTAATGTGCATTATGACTAAACTACGGCCTTTAAAGAAAAGATTATTTGTGATAAGGTTATTTGACAAATCATAGAATTGAAAATCCGGAACTACACCACTCATCACATGGCTTCTTTCAGTTTTGCGATATTTAAATCTTAAAAATTTATCAGATTGGAAAATTATTAGTCCGAGTATTAAAGCAAGTGCGGAAACTAAAATTAACCTAGTTGGTGAATTATTTCTCATAATTTGGAAAACACGGATGAAAAATATATTCGAATGATAAATAGAGTAAAAAGTATTATTGAGTATGTGATGGCTACCGTTGAAAAAGATTTTTTTAATCTAACATTATTAAATTGGCTAATTCCAATTGAAATTAAAACCACATATATTAGTTCAAAAATATTTAGTGTTTTTAATGGATAGATCAACCAGTCAGAAATTGAGCCTTGAGGAAACAAGCTGAACAACGAGAGAGGTTTGAATGACTCAAGATCTGCGTAAGTATACTCATCTTTAATAACCATAAACCAAACTATTTCTATGAGTTTAGGAACTAAGAAAATGTAATAGGAAATAGTAATTGTTTTAAAAAGAGATATATAACTTATTGGCTCTGTGTAGAATGAAAATCCAGCCAGTATAACAAGCGTAAAAAACC
>JBPXJX010000458.1:0-1425 GCA_051715525.1 Bacteroidales bacterium | reverse complement strand
CACATCATTATGACTAGCAAGGAATTAACCGAATTAATTAGCCAGAATACAAGGATAATACTTCCTAATTTTGGCGCTTTTCTTGTTAAAGATGGAGGCGAAAAGGGATTTGTTCCCACTAACGTTTCATTTAGCCCATTCCTAAGGTATAACGATGGTATGATGGAGGTGTACGTAGCCAAAAGTAAAGGTATAAGTAAGGAGGAAGCATCTAAAGTAGTATTCGATTTTGTCGAAAGTATTAAAAATGAACTTCTTGAAAAAGGAGTCTATAAGTTGGAAGGTTTGGGTTTTCTAAATCGGGACCAAAGGGGAAGTCTAACTTTTACATTTTCACAAAAAATTGATATTAAAACAACATCTGCAAAAGTAGAACCTGAGGTTTCTGTCAAAAAGGAAGATGAAACCCCAGAACAAATTGTTAAAATTGATCGTACCGATGATAAAAATGATGCTTGGCTTGCTGAGAATAAACCTGACCCTGATGATCAAACCAATAATAAACCAATAAAAAATGCAAGAACAAAAGCAACTGTTGAGAAATTAACTACAGCTAAAAAAAGTACAAAGCCAATCCAAAAAATTGAAGAAGCTGATATTAAAAAGATTGAATCAACTCAAAAAGAAATTATAAACGAGGTAAAACCTGAAACAACATTTGTGCTTGAGGGTGAACCTGAAAAGAGCAATGAGGTGGAGCCAGCTATTCAGATTTCAACTTCTACAGCAAGCGAAAAGCTTATTGAAATCGAAAAAAGCGAACCTGATGTGAAACCAATTCAAGAAATTATTCCTGATACAATTACTGTTAAAGAAACAAAGCCTCCAACCGATGAGACTCCAGAAAAAAGTTATAAAGGGTTAATTTATACAGCTATAATTTTAGGAGTTTTAGTCGCCCTATTCTTCCTTTTACGTAACTACTATTTTCCGCCTAAAATTTATAATACAAATAACGAAATAATTAGTGGGAAAGCACCCGAAAGCATTATTAAGGATGAAGCGGAGGTTAAAGATAATATTGAAAAACCAAAAGATGACATTGATAAAGCATTTAACGAGCAATTAAAAGAGGATAAATCTGTTAAAGAGCAGAAGGAGAAAGAACAAGAGGATGCAATTGCAAATACGCTGATAGAGAACGAAAAAGAAAAGGTTAAAGAAAAAGAATCGGTTGTTTCAAATGGAAATCGATATTATATAATTGCTGGCAGCTTTAAAAATGAAGAAAACGCAAAAAGTTTTGCTAAAGATCTTAAGAAATTAGGATACAAAGCAGCAATTGTTATTCAAACATCGGGAATGAATGCGGTTCATATCGGAAGCTATTCAACCCACGATGAAGCAACAAAAGCAATGATAGAATTTAAGTCTAAACTAAAGAATCTCTGGATATTAAAAAAATAGGATTTTTCTCAACCGAAA
>JBPXJX010000457.1:0-2121 GCA_051715525.1 Bacteroidales bacterium | reverse complement strand
TAAATGGAAATAAAATAAATATCCCCTTCTAATCTGCTTTTCTTAACACCTATAGATTTTATCAAATCATCATTTAACAAATCTTTTTGAATAAAGGATTCAATTCCTAATTCAGGGTTTTTATATTGCTCTACAAAATTCTTTGTACAATGCTTATTAAGTATTGTGATCAATATATCATTGTTAGGTAACTCTTTTTTAAATTCCTGAACAAAACTACCACTTAACTCTTTAAGCATCGAGCTAACATTCACTAATGATTTGTCATCATTTATAACTAAACTATCTTGTATTTGAGATAGACAAATAATTGATCTAAATGAAATTACTATCGACAAAATAAAATATTTTCCTAAACTTAATAAATTCATTGTTTAATCTATTTAGTATCTAAACAACTTAGATCAGATCAATGTTTGCAATTTAATAAATATATAGCAAATTTTACAGCTACCTCTTTTTACTTATCAAAACAAAATCGGCTATGACAATAGCAACTATTGTCTCAATGAGTTGGGGAAATTGCAATCACCCAAAAGGTGGCAAACTAACAGATAAATACTCATAACTAAAGGATTATTTAGAGGGGTAAGAGCACTAATCTTATTATTTGGCTTAATCACCAGTTGGTTGTATCGCGCTAGTCTCGACCATAAGCATTACCGTTTTTTTAGGGGCTCTTGGTCGATGCATTACACCCTTTGTAATTGTTACTCCTTGATTTGGATTTAGTTCTATTTTTTGGTTGTTCTCTAAATCAATAATCAGGTGTCCATCCAAAACAAAAAAGAACTCATCATCATTATCGTGCTTGTGCCAATGGTACTCGCCTTCAACAATGCCAATCCTTACAACACTATCATTAACCTTTGTCAAGGTTTCGTTAAACCACTTATCCTTGCAATCCTTCACAATTTGAGGAACATCTACTAATTCCAGGTGGCTGTACTTGACATCAAGTTTGGTTACATATTCAAATTGGTTTTCCATATTATTTTTATCATAATAAATTAAATAATTACAGATTGCACACTACCTCTTTTTACTAATCAATGTAAAATCAGCAATTGCAATTGCAGTAATGGCTTCGAGAACAACAGGGACTCTTAATGCAATGCAGGTATCATGCCGGCCTTGAACTTGGAGCTCCTCAACCTGATTTGAAGAGAAGTTGAAGGTACTCTGCACCTTAGCTATGCTTGAGGTTGGTTTAACTGCCACTCTAAAAACCAACTCGTTCCCATTGGTAAGACCTCCAGTAATACCACCGGCATTGTACGAAGCAGTTTTACCAGTTTCGTCAATAATTGGATCGTTGTGCTGAGAGCCAAACATTTTAGCAGCAGAAAACCCCGAGCCAAACTCGATTCCCTTAATTGCAGGAATTGAAAAGGCCAAATGGCTAATAACCGATTCAACCGAATCAAAAAATGGCTCACCATAACCTACTGAAATATACCCAGCGCGACACTCAACAATACCTCCTATTGAGTCACCTTTTTCCTTGGCATCTCTAACTGCTTCAATGATATCAGACCTACCCCCAGCCTCAATTAGCAAAGCATTGATAGAGATATTATTCAATATCTTTTTTGCAACAACACCAGCAGCAACCAGTCCAAGAGTTAATCGGCCTGAGAAATGTCCGCCTCCACGATAATCGTTAAACCCTCCAAACTTTTGGCGAGCTACAAAATCGGAATGTCCCGGGCGTGGATGGTCTTTGATATCAATGTAATCAGTTGAGCGAGTATCGCCATTCCTGAAAATAATGGTGAGCGGGGCTCCAGTTGTATGCCCATTAAATAAACCCGATACGATCTCAGAAATATCAGCCTCCTTTCGAGGAGTTGTGCCCTCTGCCCCTGCCCTACGCCTATCAAGGTCGGCAGTAAAGTCTTCTACCTTGAGCGGAATACCATGAGGACAGCCATCAATTGTAATGCCAATCATCGCACCATGCGATTCGCCGAATATGCTTATCCGAAATATTCTACCAAATGTGTTCATTTTATTAGTTGTTCGTTGTAGGTTGATTGTTGTTCGTTTTTTCTATTGCCACATGCCGCTTTACACTTGTCACTTGTCACTTGTCACTTTACTCAAATCTTCAAAAAACTC
>JBPXJX010000456.1:0-2979 GCA_051715525.1 Bacteroidales bacterium | reverse complement strand
AACATCCCACAAACGCTGCTCTTTATTTAATTCTCTAAGTAAGAAGACTTCTATCTCAGCACCTGTTTTTTCTTTATTCCCATATAATCGAGCAGGAAAAACCTTGGTATTGTTAAAAACAAAAACATCGCCTTCGTTTGTGTAGTTAATAATCTCTTTAAAGATTTTATGCTCGATGGTTTTTGTTTTTCTATTTAATACCATTAACCTCGATTCGTCGCGGTTATCAGTTGGATGCTTTGCAATCAGTTCCTGTGGCAGGTTGTACTTGTACTGTGAGAGTTTCATTATAAATAATTAATTTTTTTCGTTAATAAATCTATTTATTACAATAAAAAGCTAAGACTCCAATGAGAGCCTAGAACTAAAGGCAAATTTAAAATGGGAAATATGCTGTGTCAAGTTAAAATCAATTGGCGTACAAAAATAGTTATTCTTTCAAAGACTGTCCCCCTTTTACGTGACATTTTTCAATTAGTTACAATATCTCTGAAATTTTTTTCAAGTTCTTCAAGTTCTTTTGCATCAGCCAGTTTGAACTTTCCACTACCCGTTCTTACAAGGTCGGAAAGGTAAGCACCACTGCTTAGAGCGGCTCCAAAATCGCGAGCGAGCGAGCGAATATAGGTTCCTTTACTGCATCTAACCCGAAGGGTTAGATTGGGGATTTCAAATTTGATAATTTCGATCTCATGAAGAAATATTTTTACGGGTTTAAGCTCCATTTCAACACCTTGACGGGCTAATTCGTAAGCTCTTTTACCCTGTACAAATTTGGCTGAAAAAAGGGGGGGGATTTGGTTTTGCTCACCCAAAAAGCTGGCAACTGTTTTTTCAACAAGTTCTAACGTAATATGATCTACTGGAAACTCTTGGTTCATTTGAGTTTCCATATCAAATGACGGAGTTGTATGTCCCAAACGGAAGGTGGCAATATACTCCTTATCATCGTTTATAAAAGTTTCAACAAGTTTAGTCGCCTTACCTATACAAATAACGAGCAATCCGGTAGCTAAAGGATCGAGTGTGCCAGCGTGCCCAACCTTAAGCTTCTTATACCCTTTTGCTTTACGAATAAGATGCTTAATCTTATTAACAACGTTAAACGAAGTCCATCCGTAAGGTTTATTAATGAGAAGAATTGCCCCTTGCTGAAAATCGGTATCCTTTGTATAACCGGGTATCATATATCGATTAGGAAATTAGTGCATTATAAATAAAAAACCCTGACATCCGAGAATGTCAGGTTTGATAAGTTGTTTAGTAAAAACCTACTCGCTAGGCTTTTTCATTATTGCGTAAATTTCAAATGCAAAGCCAAATAGGATAATTATTGGTGCAAGCGTTATTCGACGAAAACTAAATATATCGTTACTAAAAACATTAGGATCATCTGAACCTCCTCCAATCATTAAAAGAAATCCTAAAACTATAATTCCAAACCCGATAAGCAAAAGTTTATAATTTTTCTTCCCTATTGCAAATTGGGTTTCGTTTTGCTCTGATTTCTTTAGAGGTGCTGTTTCTTTTGCCATAATAATTTGATATTAAACTAGTAATAAAGATCGTCGGCCTTTAGCCTTAAAAATTTATTCACTGCAAAGTAAGTGGAAATTAAGTTAATAATTACACCAAAAAGTGTTACAACGCTAAAAATAATAATTATAAACTGATAATCAATGATGTCTGCTAATTCACCAAACTCTTTTTTAACCAAAATGAATACTCCCGAAAGCATTAAAATGGCAATAAGCGATGCGTATAAACCATGTACGATGCTCTTTACTAAGAATGGTTTACGAATAAAACCCCAGGTTGCCCCAACTAGCTTCATGGTATTGATAATAAATCGCTTTGAGTATACCGAAAGACGAATTGTGTTATTAATAAGAACCAATGCGATAAAAAGTAATAGTCCGCTAAAGGCCAGAACGACTAAACTTATTTTACTAATGTTATCGTTAATAAGATTTACCACCGATTTTTGATAGTGAACCTCTTTAACCTGCTTGAACTGAAGAAGGTAGTTTTCGATCATATTGATGCTATCCTGATTGGCATAGCTGGCTTTCATCCTAACATCAATTGATGCCGAAAGGGGATTGTAGCCAAGAAAACTTATAAAATCCTCGCCTAATTGCTCTTTTAGCTCTTTGGCAGCTCGCTCCTTTGAAATATACTCGGTATAGCGAACAAACGAAGAGGCATCAAGCGATTTACGAAGAAAATTTGCATCAACCTCACGAACATCATCATTAAGGAAAATTGAGAAGCCAATATTCTCCTTTACATAATCAGATAACTTTTTAGCGTTGAAAACCAATACTCCAATTATGCCGAGCATAAACAGCACAAGCGAAATGCTGAATATCGATGAAAGTGATGAGCTGCGTAATCGTCTACGGGTAACTTTTCCTTCGGTATTTATCATAAATTATTCGTTTTGCTCTTTCAATTTAGACCTAATCTCAAAGCCAATCCACCCAATAAAAACTAATATAAGCAATAATGACGAAGCAAAATCAATACCTTTTCCAACCTCAAACATTTTTGATTTGAATGTGAAAGTAATTTCGTGCTTGCCTGCAGGCACAACCATTGCACGAAGCACAAAATTTGCTCTAAAATGATCGGCCTCTTTTCCATCAACGGTAACAGTCCATCCTTTAGCATAATACATTTCGGAGAAAACGGCAACTTTTGCAGAATTAGTTTCTGATTTGTATACCAACTTATTTGGAGCATAGCTAGTGAGTTCGATTGATCCAGTGGTATCGTAAGATGTGCTTAAACCCTCGAAATACTTTTTGAATCGTTGATCAACGATTACTTTTGTTTTTGGATTAAACCCGTTTAAAGCTGCAATCTCGGCATCGGCGTTTGGAGCAATTTGGATGCTATCAACAAACCATGCATTGCCCAACGCTGCAGGGTTCATTAATGGCGCACTCTCAGAATTAAGAATAAAGTACTTCGTGA
>JBPXJX010000455.1:0-4394 GCA_051715525.1 Bacteroidales bacterium | reverse complement strand
ATCTATGAAGTGAAGCGTCCGGAACTTGATGCTGTTATCGTTGGTAACAACATCGCTCGCCAGCTTGAAGGACGTATATCTCACCGCCGTGCTATAAAGATGTCTATTGCTTCTACCATTAGGATGGGAGCTGAAGGTATTAAAGTCCAAATCTCTGGACGTTTAGGTGGAGCTGAAATGGCTCGTTCCGAAACTTACAAAGAAGGACGTATTCCTCTACACACATTCCGTGCTGATATCGACTACGCACTTGCCGAGGCTCACACCAAGGTTGGTCTAATTGGTATCAAAGTATGGATTTGCAATGGTGAGGTTTATGGAAAGCGCGATCTTGCTCCAAACATCGGAACAGCCGCTGCTAATACTCCAGCACCAGCTAATCATCATCAAGGTAAGCAACAGCGCGGACCTAGAAAGAAAAAGAAATAGTTTTATTGAACTTATAAGAGACTATTAGGAAATGTTACAGCCAAAGAAAACAAAATTCAGAAGGCAGCAAAAGGGTCGCATGAAAGGTAATGCCCAACGAGGCAACCAATTAGCGTTCGGCTCTTTCGGAATCAAGGCACTGGAGTCACATTGGATTACCGGTCGTCAGATTGAGGCTGCTCGTCAGGCAGTGACCCGTTATATGAAACGTGAAGGTCAGATATGGATCCGTATATTCCCAGATAAACCTATTACCAAGAAACCAGCCGAGGTTCGTATGGGTAAAGGTAAAGGTGCACCTGAGGGATTTGTTGCTCCTATAACTCCCGGTAGAATTATTATCGAAGCCGAAGGAGTACCGTTCGAAGTAGCAAAAGAGGCTTTACGCTTAGCAGCGCAAAAGTTACCAATTGCAACTAAGTTCGTTGTTCGTAACGATTATTCAGAAACAACTATCTAACGAGCTATGAAAACAGCAGAGATAAGAGAACTATCATTAAAGGAACTGCAGGAGCGCATTGAGAATGAGGAGGCACAGCTGCTAAAGCTTAAGCTTAACCACAGCATTTCGCCCCTCGATAATCCTATGAAGATTACAGTAACTCGTAAGAATATCACTCGAATGAAGACTATTCTTACTGAGCGTAATCGAAACGAGAACAAGAAAAGCTAAACTGCGATGGAAGAGAATACAAGAAATTTACGTAAAGAAAGAATTGGGATCGTTGTAAGCAACAAGATGCAGAAATCCATCGTAGTTGCTGTAAAACGTAAAGTAAAACACCCAATCTACGGTAAGTTTGTTAACAGAACTACCAAATTCTATGCGCACGACGAAACCAACACATCAAACGTTGGTGATGTAGTTAGAATTATGGAAACCCGTCCTTTGAGTAAGACCAAAGGCTGGAGACTAGTTGAAATCATTGAAAGAGCTAAGTAGCCATGATACAACAAGAGAGTAGATTAACAGTTGCTGATAACAGCGGTGCAAAGGAAGTGCTTTGCATCAGAGTACTTGGTGGTACAGCTAAACGTTACGCACGCATTGGTGATAAAATAGTAGTTACTGTAAAAAGTGCTATCCCTGGCGGCGAAATGAAAAAAGGTACCGTTACAAAGGCCGTAGTAGTTCGCACTAAAAAGGAGATGAGACGCCCTGATGGGTCGTACATCCGTTTTGATGATAATGCTTGCGTACTTCTTAACGCGGCTGGTGAAATACGTGGAACACGTATTTTCGGTCCAGTTGCCAGAGAACTTCGCGATAGCTATATGAAAATAGTATCCCTAGCACCAGAGGTATTATAAATTGTAAATAATTACACTGATGGCAAGTAAGTTACATATTAAAAAAGGGGATTTGGTGTTCGTTAATTCTGGTGAATCCAAAGGCCAGCAGGGAAGAGTGCTAAGCGTTCTTGTTAAAGAAAGCCGTGCTATCGTTGAAGGCGTTAACATGGTATCGAAGCATACTAAACCCAATGCCAAACACCCACAAGGCGGAATTATTAAAAAGGAAGCACCGGTTCACATTTCGAACCTTATGCTAATTGACCCTGCATCTGGCAAACCAACACGAATTGGCCGCAAGATGAATAGTGAAGGAAAATTAGTTCGCTTTTCTAAAAAATCAGGAGAGGAGATTAAGTAATGGAATACGTACCAAACCTCAAGAAAAAATACACCGAGGAGATTATCCCTGCGTTAATGAACGAGTTTAAGTACAAAAGCATTATGCAGGTTCCCCGCATTGAGAAGATTATTATCAATCAAGGTATTGGACAAGCAGTTTCTGATAAGAAAATCATCGAGAATGCTCAAAACGAGCTTACTCAGATTGCTGGTCAGAAAGTTATCCAAACCAACTCAAGCAAGGATATCTCAAACTTCAAACTTCGTAAGGGCGTACCAATCGGGCTGAAGGTAACACTTCGTCGCGAGCGTATGTACGAGTTCCTCGAAAGATTGAACAACGTTTCTTTACCTCGCATCCGCGATTTTAAAGGAATTAGTGATAAGTTCGACGGTCGTGGAAACTACACCCTTGGAATTCATGAGCAGATTATCTTCCCAGAAATTGATATCGATAAGATAAACAAGATTCTTGGAATGGAGATAACTATTGTTACCTCAGCTAAATCTGACGAAGAGGCATATGCCCTACTCCGCGAATTTGGATTACCATTTAAAAACGCTAAAAAGAACTAGTGTATGGCTAAAGAATCAATGAAAGCGCGTGAAGTTAAACGTGCAAAGCTGATTGCTAAGTATGCTGAGAAGCGTGCTAAACTTAAAGAAGAGGGTGACTATGTGGGTTTGCAAAAACTTCCACTTAACTCAAACCCTATTCGCCTTCGCAATCGTTGCATGCTTACCGGAAGGCCACGCGGATATATGCGTCAGTTTGGAATAAGCAGGATCACCTTCAGAGAGATGGCTTCTCATGGTTTGATCCCTGGAGTTAAGAAAGCTAGTTGGTAAAACTTATAATAATACTTGAAATGATTACCGACCCAATTGCAGATTATTTGACCCGAGTAAGGAACGCCATCATGGCGGGCCACCGTGTGGTTGAAATTCCCTCTTCAAATATTTTGAAAGATATTACCCGTATTCTTTTTGAAAAAGGGTATATCATCAACTATAAACTTGAAGAGGATGATAAACAGGGAGTGATTAAAATTGCGCTAAAGTATCACCCTGAAACAAAAAAGAATGCTATTAAGCATATAGAGCGCGTTAGTACACCTGGTTTAAGACGTTATGTTGGTTCAGATGAACTTCCACGCGTTCTAAACGGATTAGGTATTGCTATTATTACCACTTCTAAGGGCGTTATGACCGATAAGGAAGCTCGCGTTAAGAAAGTTGGTGGTGAAGTACTTTGCTATGTTTACTAATTTTAATAATAAACAAAATGTCTAGGATCGGAAAAAAACCTGTAAACTTACCTCAGGGTGTAAGCGTTAAAGTTAGCGCTGATAATGTGGTAAGCGTAAAAGGCCCTCTGGGGGAGTTATCCCAGAAAGTTGACCCTGACATCGCTATTAACTTGGAGGGAGATTCTGTTGTTCTCACCAGACCAACAGACCAGAAACGTCATCGTTCGATGCATGGTTTATACCGTGCACTCATCAATAATATGGTTATTGGTGTTTCGAAGGGGTGGGAGATCAACCAAGAGTTAGTGGGTGTCGGTTACAAGGCCGAAGCAAAAGGACAAGTTTTAGAACTAAGCCTTGGCTTCTCACACGATATTCATGTTTTACTTCCAAACGAAGTAAAAGTTGAAGCGAAAACAGAGCGTAGAGGTAACCCTACCATCACCCTACGAAGCATTGATAAGCAACTCATAGGAGTAGTAGCAGCAAAAATTCGCTCGCTTAGAAAACCTGAACCATACAAAGGTAAAGGTATTAAGTTTGTTGGCGAAACATTACGTAGAAAAGCTGGTAAATCAGCTAATGCATAACCTGTTAAACTGTTAAGAAAATGGCTTTGACTAAATCAGAGAGAAGACTCCGAATCAAAAGGAGAATCCGCAAGAGACTTTCCGGCACAGCCGAGAAACCTCGTCTAACGGTTTTCAGAAGTAATGCAGATATCTATGTGCAAATGATAGATGATGTTAAAGGGGTAACCTTGGCATCGGCTTCATCACTTGCTAAAGAGATTGCAGAGAAAACCAGTATTAATAAAACAGAACAGGCTCGTCTTGTAGGACAACTTGCCGCTAAAGTAGCATTAGAAAAAGGAATCACAGAGGTTGTTTTCGACCGTAACGGATACCTTTACCATGGCCGCGTTAAGGCCTTAGCTGATGCAGCAAGAGAAGGCGGACTAAAAATCTAGTAGATATGTCAGCAAATACGAATATAAGAAGAGTTAAATCCAGCGATCTTGAACTTAAAGATAGGTTGGTAAGTATTCAAAGGGTAACCAAAGTTACTAAAGGGGGTCGA
>JBPXJX010000454.1:0-1180 GCA_051715525.1 Bacteroidales bacterium | reverse complement strand
TAAGTAGCCTCATCACCAAGGATTATTTCTGGCTCAACTGCAAGACCACGAGCAAGGCAAAGCCTTTGTTGCTGGCCAATTGAAAGATGTCCAGGAGATGCTTTAAGTCTATCTTTTACCTCGTTCCATAATCCTACCTCCGAAAGGTAATGTTTAGCAGTTGAATAGAGTTTTCGCCGATTCCAAGCGCCATGTATTCTAGGTCCATAAGTTATATTATCAATAATAGACATGGGAAGTGGGCAAGGACGTTGAGCCAAAAGTCCCATTTTCTTGCGAATATTGATAACTATGGCTTTTTCATTATAAATATCTTCATTGTCGACAAATATTTTTCCTGTGATCTTGAATTTAGGCGTATCGTCGTGCATTCGATTGAAGGAGCGAAGAAGTGTGGTTTTACCACAGCCTGTTGGCCCTATGATACATGTGATTTTATTTTGAGGAATACCGAGGGTTACATCCTTAATAATGTGGTTATCGCCGATGTAAAGGTTTAGCCCTTCAACTCGGATATGTGAATTAGCGAACTCACTTTGAGTCATGCTGTTTTCGGATAAAATATCTGTTTGAACTATGTTTTCTGTCTCCATTACTTCACCTTATTTTTTGATAACTTTCTAGAGAAATATCTAGCCGAAAGACTTAAAATCAATATTATAATAGTAAGAATCAACGCCGAGGCGTATGCTCTATTCTGCACCTCTTCGATAGGACTTCCCAACTGGAAGAATATTGCCAAAGGCAATGTTGCTGTTGGATGGCTTAACGATGTTGGGATATTATCGGTATAACCAGCTGTAAATAGAACGGTTGCTGCATCGCCAATACCACGACCAATGGCAAGCAAAACGGCAGTTGTAATACCAGGCATTAGCTGACGAAGTATGATCTTAACCATTTCAAACCTAGTTGCACCAAGAGATAGAGGGGCCTCAAGAAGTTCCTTTGGAACAAAACGGGCAACTTCATCTAAAGAGCGCATAATAATAGGAGTGATGAGCATTCCAACAACTACAATACCTCCAAAAAGCGAGGCTTTTAGCCCAAAGTAGATCATCACAGCAAAGCCAAATGCTCCATAAACAATTGATGGAATACCAAAAAGTATATCAAATGAGAACCTAACCGTTTTTGCAAAAAACGAATCCTTTGGAAGATAAAAGTTGATGTACATTGT